>JBBFLK010000006.1:0-102376 GCA_037479115.1 Anaerohalosphaeraceae bacterium
GTAGCTCAATTGGATAGAGCATCGGTCTTCGGAACCGAGGGTTGGGGGTTCGAGTCCCTCCAGACGCATGGAGTTTTCAGTTGTGCAGAATGCGTCAAAAAAGGGGTTTCTAAGCATTCTAACGCATTTTCTGATTTTTTATTTCGTCCGACTGTGTGTGCAAATCTGTGCTTACTTGTGCAGGATTTTGCAGGTCGAATCAGTGCTTTTTCATATACCATTTTTGGGCCGCCATCTGTGCCGGTTTTGAGGGCCGCTGTTTCGGATTCCCAGTCCAAAGAGGGAAGATTTTCGACTGCGGCTGCCTGGTGTTCCGCTCGGGTGTGTGTGTAAATATCCAGCGTCATTGCCGCTGTGGAATGCCGCAGCAGGGCTTGAGCGGTCTTAATGTCCGTTCCGGATTCCACCAAAAAGGTCGCAAATGTATGCCTCAAACTGTGGAAATCGACTTTCCCCTGGCTTGTTTGGACGGCCAGAAACTCTGATTCCATCCGCCGCCGGTATTCTGCGGGATCGTCTCGGGCCGCTTCAATCCATTCCTGGCGGGCTGCGGTCAGATCGGCCTTGAGCATATCGGCCGTATGGTAGCCGGTCAGATGAAACGCCGGGGCCGTCGGCAATTTGTTCTTTAGGTGTTCCTTCAGCAAAGCCATTGTGGCCGTCCGAATGGGCAGGAAAGCCCCTTTTTTTGTTTTGGTATGCTCCGGTTCAACCCGAACCAAAAGCCGCTCAAAATCGAAATTGGAGCGTTTCAGAGAGCGGATTTCGTTCCTTCGCAGGCCGGTTTCCAGGGCCAACCGATAGACCAGATAACGTTCGGGCCCGCTCATCCCGTACTGTACCCCTGCTGCCCGCTTGGTATAGTCCAGCAGATAAGCGGCCTCCTCTCGGGTCAGGGCGCGCCGTTTGTTCGAAACGACAGCCCCTCTGAAAGACAGAATCTCCAGCGGATTGCCGGCCAGCCGTCCCATTTTCCTCAACCATCGCGTAAATTGCTTGCAGGCTCGGATGTAGTGCCGTTTGGACAAGGGCGACAAGGGCTGCTTGGTTTCGACCTTCTCCATCCTGCCGGTCTTTGGATTTTTCCGGCTCACAACCGCCCGCAGCCGCTCAATCGTCGCCTGGGTCTTATCTGCTGTTATATCCGGCAAATAGGAAAACCCCGCCGCCTGAAAAACCCTCCATACCCGAGCGGCCTGCTGGTTGGCCTGTTCGGGTGAAATCCCGCCGGCAAGGATATGATTTTTCCACTCCTCCAGGTGCTCCCGCAGCGGAACCCCTGCGGCAACCAACCCACCCGGCAGCAAATCCCACTGGGCCAGTTTGTGCCGCAGGCGGGCCGGCAGGCCGTCCAGCCAGTCGGAAACGTCCGGCGGGAAAAAACCGCTCTTTCGGCAGCCGACCGCTTCCAGCAGGTGCCGCTGAAGTTTTTCGGCCTGCGTTTTGTCCGTTCCGGCGGCAATCGTGTGCAGCCGGCCGTAGTGATCAGCAAAGGTGATATACCAGGAACGGGATATTTGCACACGCCCCGTGAGCGGATTGCGCCGCCGTCTTTTGTGAACAGCCATCTTCAGTCCTCCCGAAAAGTGTGCTTCTCTCTGTAAACCCTGCTGGGCGGTTCCGTCAATCTTTTTTTGCTGCAGCGGGTTCAACAGAGCCTGTTTTTAACGCCTTCTTTCTCGCGAACCCCCCGAAAACAGGCCTCTCGTTTTACGAACACCGCCCGGGGGATACCTTACCTACCCCCCTCCGTCGTTTTCTCTCTGAAGTACCCTCTAACAGCATTCTGGGCAGAATTTGCAGACGTTTTCCGGTAGGGATACAGCGGACAAGTACTCACTACGCACAAGGCGACTTCCTTACGCTGCCAGTTAACACAATCCAGGCATTTGGCATAAATCGCCGCCTTTTTCGACTGCCCCTGCATCGCCTTTTGATAAATCCCCTGATACCGCTTGGGGATTCCCGCAAGATACTCATCAAGCGAAATCGTCATCTTAACATCTCCTTAACATTTAATAAGTATCTCTTATAATCCGTGAGAATTTGCGTTTGACCCGGCCGCCGGTCTTTGGGCGTCAGGTTCCAGAGATTTCAGACACCCTCCCGTTTTCCGTTTCCAATCTCGCATTGGCTGGGTCAAAGAAACAACCGGTTTTCCGTTCTCGTCAGTCCAGTTCTTTTGCCTGTAGTAATCATAAAATTCTTTTGACTGCTGCTCGGATAAACCCAGAAGGTTTCCGTTCTGTATGCATTGATCCAATGAATACCTTTCGTCAGCAGCTTTTTGCTCTTTGGACAGCTGGACTGGGTTATCCCGGCCGGGTCCTGTCTGTCCTGTGCAGATTTCCTCGGAAGAATGATTGTTTAAGAGAGGGGGAGAGGGTTGTTTGCGTTTCCCTTTCTTTTTTATTTCTTCTTTTAAATTCTCTTTTAAATTCTGTTTGACGCCAGACGCAAAGTAAACGGCCTCAGAACGCAAAGTAGAAGAAGATTTCGTCAAAGTAGACGCAGAATTTGTCAAAGTATCGGGGGAATTTACTTTGCGTCTGGGCGCAAAGTAGATTCTCCTATAGCGGTTCTTTCCGTTTTCGATTTGGATAAAGTTTCTTTCCTGCAAGGCCGAAAGAATCCGAGAAACACTCTCCGGACGTTTGTTTATGATTTTTCCCAGAGCGGCATTGCTCATCCGGAGCCCCTTCTTTGGAAACGAAGCCGCCGCGCCCAAAATGACCTTTTCAGCCAGGGTCAATTCCTGAAGATAGAGAATCTCCGCCGGGATTCGGATGTATTTCAGGCCGTTTCTATCGCTCATTTTTGCCCCCCTTGCCGGCCGCCAGCGTCTGGAACCGCTCCAGGGACGGCATGCCCCATTCGACCCAGAGCGTAATATCCTCCCGCCGCCAGACCCGTTTGCCGCCCAGACGATAGGACGGGGGCAGCTTGCCCGCGTGCAGCAGACTGTAGAGGGTCCGGCGCCCTACGCCCAGCATTCGGGCCACCTGGGCAGGTGTCAGTAATAAAGGGGGTTCAAACGGCAGCGGCTCCATCTTGTCGCCCTTTTAGAGATTCCAAAACTCGTGAACGGTCAAAGCGGATAACCTTTGGCGAAATGACAATCCGGGGGATTTTCCCTTCTTTGGCCCATCGCAGAATGGTTTGCGGCTGGACTCCGATAAGAGCGGCCAGCTCCTCTTTGGTAAGTAAATCTATTGGCTGCATAAAAAAAGACCTTTCAAAAAAATGTCGTTTTTTTAAAAGGCCTTTTTATGCAAATGCATAAATTGCATAATGCAGCCGTTAGGCCTATAACTCAATTATACGTGAGAGATTGGCATGCATAAAAATTTCATTTCGGCCTTGTTCGACCATCTGTCCGCTTCCCCAGATCTACAATCCGGCTGTTGTAAGCGACTTTGGGTTTGGCCCCCTTCTCTTCTGTGAGAAGGTTATGATACTTTGCCCAGCCTTTAAACTCTTTAATCAACCGGCTAACCGTGTATTGCTTAAGTGGCCTTTTATATTCTTTCGAAAGCATTTTGGCAATTTCAGATTGGTTATAACCAGATTGATACAACAAATAGGCCTCTCTGGCCTCCTTCCTCGGTTCCTTCGGCAGTCGCAACGGCTGCTGCTCCTGAGGGACAGTGTTAACGGAGCGGTGGTGCTGAACCGCTTCCTGCAAAACCCTGAGTTGTTCAATCTTGGGCAGGCGTTCAAAGTCTTTGTAGGACAACCCGATGATTTTCTGAACCGCCAAAGCCAGGACAAAAGGGGATGCAAACTCATTTCCGGTCAGTTCTTTTGCGGCTCTATGGACAACCAGTTTATCCAGAAACTGAACAACCCCAGCCGGCCCGCCAAAACACTTTTCCAGTTTCTCTAAAATGTGGCTTGGCAAAGTAATCGGCCCCGGCCATCGGTCTAAGTCGCTATCTGTCAGCGGATATTCGTCTTCGGTTTGCTTCGCAGGAGCAACCCAATACTGCAGGATACCCCCCTTGGATGGATTCTGCGGTTTGGTTTGTTTCTTTTTCACTTGTCGCAGCCCTCTCGACAAGCCCGGAAAAACTCGGCGCGGCCAGCCAGGCGGGCTTTTCCTGGTTTTCGGACGCGACCCTATGCCGCGCCGTTTGATTCTATCCGTCAACGCCGGCCAGCGTCAAGATGGCTTTCCGGATATAGTCCGGCAGGGCATCCCAGACCAAAACCAGCTGCTCCAAATCAGTGCTTTTTCGTGTGCCTTGCGGTTTTTGATTTTCACAAGTGCTTTTATTATCAAGGACTTGCGATTTTAGAGCATCGGTCTTCGGAACCGAGGGTTGGGGGTTCGAGTCCCTCCAGACGCAGTCAAACCGAACCAACTCAGCGTTTGCTCATCCAGTCTGTAAATTGCTCGAAAAGATACCGCGAATCGTGCGGGCCCGGGGAGGCCTCCGGGTGATACTGGACGGAGAAGGCCTTTTTCTTTTTGACGGATAGCCCTTCGCTGGTCATGTCGTTGAGATTCAGATGCGTCATTTTGGCGCCTGTGCCCTTCAGCGAATCCAAATCCACACAAAAACCGTGATTCTGGCTGGTAATCTCAATGCATCCGGTTTCAAGATTTTTCACAGGGTGATTGGCGCCGCGGTGACCAAACTTGAGTTTGTAAGTTTTGCCGCCGAGGGCCAGGGCCAGCAATTGATGCCCCAGACAAATTCCGAAAATCGGCACTTTGCCCAGCAGAGCCCGAACCGTTTCGACCGCAAACGTCAAAGCCGCCGGGTCTCCGGGACCGTTGCTGAGGAAAACTCCATCGGGTTTTCGAGCCAGAACTTTTTCTGCAGGAGTATGAGCGGGAACGACCTCAACGGCACAGCCGTGCGAACGAAGCAGCCGCAGAATATTGTGTTTGATGCCGAAATCATACGCCACGACGGAATACCGTATCGAAGGGCGAATTTCCTCCCCTCGCAGAACATCCACAAATCCCTTATCCCAGCGGTAGGGACGTTCGGAGCTGACTTCACTGACAATATCGCGACCGACAAGCCCCGGATAGGCCTCCAGCCGATTCCGCAAAACCGAAATGCTGAATTCCTCTGAGGAAAGAATGCCGCGCATGGCTCCCTGCGTGCGGATATGGCGGACGAGCTTGCGGGTATCAATGCCCTCCAGGCCGACCACCCCGCTGTCTTTCAGATAGGCGGAAAGGGTCTTTCGGCTTCGCCAATTGCTCGGGTAGGGACAGGCCTCTTTGACAACCAGCCCGGCACAGAAAATTTTGCGGGATTCCCAATCGAGCTCGTTGGTGCCGGTATTTCCGATCATCGGATAGGTCATGGTCATAATCTGTTCATGATAGGACGGGTCGGTCAGGATTTCCTGGTAGCCGGTCATCGCCGTATTGAATACGACCTCGCCGCAGACTGTTCCGACGGCACCGAAAGAAGTGCCTTCAAACACCGTTCCGTCTTCGAGCAGTAAAATTGCTTTGGACATATCGTTCCTTTATCGGTAATACAGCTGAATCGGTTTGACTGAAATTTTCTTTTTCCGCATTGCCTCAATCGCCTGAACAATGGCTGCCGCCGCCCGAATCGTGGTGGCATACGGCACCTGATGGTCCACCGCGGCCCGGCGAATCGGGAAGGAATCCCGAATCGTCTGCTCGCCGATGGTGGTATTGATAATCAAATCCACCTGACCGTTGATAATGCGGTCCACAATATTCGGTCGGCCCTCATTCATTTTGCGAATAAACTCCGAGGGAATGTTGTTTTCAATCAGCGTGATGCAGGTCCCCCGGGTGGCAATAATCTTAAAGCCCATTTCATGGAATCGCCGTGCGATGGCCACAGCTTTGGGTTTGTCAGCATCTTTGACGCTGATAAAGACTGTTCCCCCGGTGGGCAGCGGATTGCCGGCGGCTATCTGGGATTTGGCATATGCGATTCCGATATCCTCGCTGATGCCCATCACCTCGCCGGTCGAGAGCATTTCAGGCCCCAAAATGACATCCGCACCCGGAAACTTCAGGAAGGGGAAGACCGCCTCTTTGACGGAATAATACGGACGAACCACCTCGCGGGTAAACCCGAGCTGTTTGAGGGTCATCCCGGCCATCACCTTGGCAGCCAGTTTGGCCAGCGGAACTCCAATGGCCTTGCTGACAAAAGGAATGGTTCGGGAGGCCCGCGGATTGACCTCAAGGATATAAACCTGATTGTCCTTGACAGCGAACTGAATATTAATCAGGCCTTTGACGTTCAGGGCCAGGGCCAATTGTTTGGTCTGACGTTTGATGTCCGCAATCACGGACTTGGGCAGAGAAAAGGTCGGCAGAATGCAGGCGCTGTCGCCGGAATGGATGCCGGCTTCTTCAATATGCTCCATAATGCCGCCGATCACGACGGTCTTGCCGTCACAAATCGCATCCACATCCAATTCCGTCGCATCATCGAGGAACTGGTCAATCAGGACCGGATGTCCTTCGGCGGCCTCAAAGGCCTCCAGCACGGAAGTGCGGAAGTCCTCCTCGTTATAGACAATATCCATCGCCCGACCGCCGAGCACAAAGGACGGTCGAACCAGAAGCGGAAACCCGATTTTTTTGGCAATTTTCAGGGCTTCAGCATAGGTGGTAGCACTGCCTCCGGCGGGCTGCCGCAGCCGCAGCTTCCGTATCAGCCGATTAAACTTTTCCCGGTCTTCTGCAATGTCGATGCTTTCCGGAGAGGTCCCAATAATCGGCACGCCGGCTTTGCGGAGCGGGGTAGCCAGTTTCAGGGGAGTCTGACCGCCCAGCTGGACAATCACACCGTCCGGACGTTCCGTCTCCACAATATTCATCACATCCTCAAATGTCAGCGGCTCAAAATACAGCCGGTCGGAGGTGTCATAATCCGTGCTGACCGTCTCGGGGTTGCAGTTGACCATGATGGATTCGATGCCGATTTCCCGCAGGGCAAAGGCCGCATGACAGCAGCAGTAGTCAAACTCGATTCCCTGTCCGATTCGGTTGGGCCCGCCGCCTAGAATCATCACCTTCCGAAGCGACGTCGGAGCGGCCTCGCACTCCTCTTCATAGGTTGAATACAGATAAGGAGTCTGGGCTTCAAACTCCGCGCCGCAGGTATCGACCTTCTTGTAAACAGGGTGAATTCCTTTTTCTTTGCGATACGTGCGAAATTCGATTTCGGAGACTCCCAGCTGTTCCGCAATATATTTGTCGCTGAAGCCTGCTTTTTTGAGTTTTTCGACAAAGGAAGCTTTCAGAGGTTTGGATGCAGACTTGAGTTCCTTTTCAAGATGAACAATCTCTCGAATGTGGTCCAGAAA
This sequence comes from Anaerohalosphaeraceae bacterium, assembly GCA_037479115.1. Classification (NCBI taxonomy): domain Bacteria; kingdom Pseudomonadati; phylum Planctomycetota; class Phycisphaerae; order Sedimentisphaerales; family Anaerohalosphaeraceae; species Anaerohalosphaeraceae bacterium. Next base: position 7,324 of record JBBFLK010000006.1, read on the forward strand.
CCACCGGTCAACCTTTGTATATTCATAAATCTGCTCGGTGGAAAGCCCCCGCCGAAAGCCCTCAGCGATATACCACATTTTGTCCCAGCGTGTCGAACGAAGCTTGGAAATGAGCTCCACTTTGGACAGGTTGTCCGGAAGATGTTTGGCGTCCAGCGAATACCGGCTGATTTCCAGCGAACGAATGGCTTTCTGAAGCGACTCCTTCATGGTGCGTCCGATGGCCATTGCCTCGCCGACGGATTTCATCTGGATGGTCAGCTCCGGAGCAGTTTGCGGAAACTTCTCAAAGGTAAACCGCGGCCATTTGGTCACCACATAATCAATTGTCGGCTCAAAACAGGCCGGCGTCTTTTTGGTAATGTCATTGGGAATCTCATCCAGGGTATATCCGACGGCCAGCAGTGAAGCAATTTTGGCGATGGGAAAACCCGTGGCCTTGGACGCAAGGGCCGAGCTGCGGGACACACGCGGATTCATCTCAATGACAACCATCTTGCCGTTTTCGGGGTTGACGGCAAACTGAATATTCGACCCGCCGGTTTCCACGCCGATGGCCCGGATGATTTTGAGGGCGGCATCCCGCATGAGCTGGTATTCCTTGTCCGTAAGGGTCTGAGCGGGCGCAACGGTGATGCTGTCACCGGTATGGATGCCCATCGGGTCCACATTTTCAATTGAACAGACAATCACAACATTGTCTTTGCGGTCGCGCATCACCTCCAACTCATACTCTTTCCAGCCGATTACGGATTGTTCAATCAGGATTTGATGAGTCGGGCTTAAATCCAGTCCCCACTGAACGAACCGCTCGAATTCCTCTGCATTATAGGCAATGTTTCCGCCGGTTCCGCCCAGCGTATAGGAAGGACGGATAATGGCCGGAAATCCGATATCTTTGACGATTTCCCGTGCCTCCTCGGCTGTATGAGCATAGCCGCTGGCCGGTACTTCCAGCCCGATGCTCTGGATAATTTTCTTAAAGCGGTCGCGTTCTTCGGCCCGCTTAATGGACTGAAGATTGGCGCCGAGAAGCTTGACCCCGTACTTTTTCAGAACGCCGCTTTCCGCAAGGGCCACGGCGGTATTTAAGCCGGTTTGGCCGCCGAGTGTCGGCAGCAGCGCATCCGGCCGTTCCCGCTGGATGATTTGCGCAACAATCTGCGGAGTAATCGGCTCAATATAGGTCCTGTCGGCCATCTGCGGGTCGGTCATAATCGTGGCCGGGTTGCTGTTGACCAAAACAACCTTAAATCCCTCTTTTCGAAGGACTTTGCAGGCCTGAGCACCGGAATAATCGAACTCGCAGGCCTGGCCGATGACGATAGGGCCTGAGCCGATAATCAAAATTTTGTGAATATCGCTGCGTTTGGGCATAGGTCTTCTTTCTGTTCCGTCTTTACGTTTCGCCTGACGTCGTGTTTCCAAAAAAATCGCCGGATTATAGGGAAGCGGCGCGTCCGTTTCAAGACCTTTTCTTTTATCCTCTGTATCGGTTGGTAATCGGCATTCGCCGGTCCTTTCCGAATGCCCGGGGGGTAATCTTTATGCCGGGCGGAGACTGCCGGCGCTTGTATTCGTTCCGATCCACCATCTGAAGCACCCGTTCAACCTCCGGACGGGGAAGGCCGCGGGCAATCAGCTCATCCCGGCTGAGTTTTTCCTCAATAAAGCCCTTCAAAATCTGATCGAGAACAGGATACTCCGGGAGGGAATCGCTGTCTTTCTGGTTGGGTCTGAGCTCTGCCGAAGGAATGCGGTCGATTACACTCTGCGGAATCACCTTTTTCCCTTTGATTCGGTTGTAATAATCACAGAGCTGATAGACCATGGTTTTGGGCACATCTTTAATCACGGCAAATCCTCCGGCGGTATCCCCGTAGAGGGTGGAGTATCCGACGGCTGTTTCACTCTTGTTGCCGGTGGTCAGCACCAGATAGCCGAACTGGTTGGACAGGGTCATCAGCAGGGTCCCGCGAATCCGGGCCTGGAGATTCTCATAAGCCAATCCGGCTTCATTCCATCCTTTTACGGCCGACAGCGTCCGGCTGAAAGCAGACAGGATGTCTTCAATCGGCAGGATTTGAAAGCCGATACCGAGATTTGCCGCAACCATCTGAGCATCGGAACGGGTTTCGGCGGCATTAAAGCGGGACGGCATAGTAATCCCAATGACGTTCTCCGGCCCCAGGGCCTCCGCCGCGATAGCTGCCGTCAAAGCGGAATCCACCCCCCCGCTCAGGCCGATGAGAACCTTGGAAAAGCCGTTTTTGAGGACATAATCTTTTGTACCCAACACGAGGGCCTGCCAGACCTCTTCCATTGGGTCTGCAGGAATCGGTTCATAAGGTGCTGCCAACGGACTGGTTATCTCAAGTGTGCCGTCTTCGTTCCTGAAACAGTCAAAGACCAGCAGGTCCTCCTGAAAACCGGCGGCCTGAAAAAGGGTCTTTCCTTGTGCATCGACCACCATGCTGCGGCCGTCAAAAATCAGTTCATCCTGACCGCCAATCAGATTGCAGTAAAACAGCGGACATCCGAAATGGACGGCACAGCGGGAAATGACCTTCCTGCGCTCCTCAATCTTTCCCATATGAAACGGGGAGGCCGCCAGACAAAGAACCGCGTCGAATTCTCCCCGAATCTTTAGAAAGAAATCATCCAGCCAGGGCAGCTCCCAGATGTCTTCGCAGATGGTCAAGGCCAGCCGAAGAGGACCGGCATGGGCGACCACCGGCTCCCGACCGGGATGAAAATACCGTTTTTCGTCAAACACACCGTAATTCGGCAGGCAGCCTTTTTGGTAGTTTTTGAGAATTTTGCCGTCTCGAATGACGGCTGCGGCATTGTAGAGTCGACTCTTTTCTGATTGGGGCCAGCCGACAATCAGCATAAGAGACTGAATCTGACCAGACAGATGCTCTATCGTTGAATGGCAATCCTGCAGAAAGCGGGGACGATGAAGCAAATCCTCCGGCGGGTACCCGGAAAGAAACAATTCCGGAAGAACGAGTAAATCGGCCTTTTTCTCCTGTGCTGTTTTAACAAAATCGAGGGCTTTTCGGCAATTGCCTTCCAAATCTCCGACTGTCGGATTGGCCTGTCCTAATGCGATTCGAATCGACTTAGGCTCCTGCGGCATTCCTTTTCCCTTATAATGACTTCAGCCAGCGGTCGATGGCCGCTGCGGCTTTTCGTCCGGCATCAATTGCCCGGACCACCAGCGACGCCCCTGCCACGGCATCTCCTGCGGCGAAGACCATCGGATTGCTGGTCTGAAAATCCGACACCTTGATATTGCCGTTGTCATCCAATGTCAAGCCCAAATCCTGAATCAGCGGGCTGTGCTCAACATGGACAAATCCCATCGCCAACAGCACCAAATCCGCCGGCCGTTCAAATTCAGTTCCGGGGATTTCTCGAACCTCCCATCGCTGATTTTTCCGGATCCACTCTACCTGAATACAGTGAATGCGGTTTACATGCGTCTCGACACCGGAAAAACGAGTCGTCATCACGCTCCAGATGCGCTCACAGCCTTCTTCGTGGCTGGAGGAGGTCCGCATCTTCTTCGGCCAAAGAGGCCAGGGGGTTTCCGGCGCAGGCGTTTCAGGAGGTTTGGGAAGAATTTCAATCTGAAGGATTGATTTAGCCCCCTGCCGGCGCGCGGTTCCCACACAGTCGCTTCCGGTATCTCCGCCGCCGATAACCACTACATGTTTGCCCCTGGCGTCCAGACGTTCCTCTTCCGGAGTGAGCGGCTCGCCGGCCAGACGTTTGTTCTGCGCCCGCAGAAAGTCCATCGCAAAGACGATATTCTCATAGCCGCGGCCCGGAACAGGCAAATCCCGAGGCTGACCGGCCCCGAGGGCTAGACAAACGGCATCAAATCGTTTGCACAAATAGCGGGCTGAAAGGTCAGCTCCAACCACAACGCCGGTCTGAAACTGCACCCCTTCTTCCGTCATTTGGCGAATCCGCCGGTCCAAAACCCACTTTTCGAGTTTGAAATCGGGTATGCCGTATCGAAGGAGTCCGCCGGGCTGCGGGTCTTTTTCGAATACCACCACCTCATGCCCCGCCCGAGCCAGCTGCTGTGCGGCCGCCAGACCGGCCGGCCCGGAACCCACAACGGCGACCCGTTTGCCGGTTTTAACCAGGGCCGGCAGAGGGCGAATCCATCCTTCGGCAAATCCCCGCTCCACAATCTGAAACTCAATGTGCCGAATCAGAACCGGTTGGTCATTGACAGAGAGGGTGCAGGCGGTTTCGCAGGGAGCCGGACAGACCCGCCCGGTGATTTCCGGAAAGTTATTCGTGGAATGCAGGTTATCGCAGGCCTCCTTCCAGCGGCCCAGATAAACCAGGTCATTGAATTCCGGAATGCGGTTGGCAACGGGACAGCCGAATTCGCTGTGGCAAAACGGAATCCCGCAGTCCGCACATCGGGCCGCCTGCTGAACAATCGCATCCGGGCTGAGGGGGATTTCGATTTCCCGATAATCCCGAATCCGGTTTTCAACCGGCCGATAGGGAACCGGCTGGCGAGGATATTCAAGAAATCCTTTGATTTTAGCCATGCTGGAATACCTCTTCCGTGGCCGGAGTGGATTCCGTGTGGCGACGTTCCTGCGCACGGATCCGCTCGAGGGCCTTGCGATAATCAATCGGAATCACTTTGACGAATTTGCCGACCATGTCCGGCCAGGCATTCAGAATCCGCCGGGCATGGCTGCTGCGCGTAAGAGATTCATGTTTTTCAATCAGCTGACGTAAAAGTTCTTCATCTTCCGGTTTATAAACGCTTTCCAAATCAACCATATCCAGATTGCAGAGGGTGTCAAACATCTGCATCTCGTCAAGAACATAGGCAATTCCGCCGCTCATGCCGGCGGCAAAGTTGCGTCCGGTCTTTCCGAGGACCACCACGATTCCGCCGGTCATATATTCACAGGCGTGATCCCCTACTCCTTCTACGACAGCCACCGCTCCGCTGTTTCGTACACAGAAACGCTCCCCAACCATTCCATTGATGAATACCTCTCCGGACGTGGCCCCGTAAAGCAGTGTATTGCCGGCAATAATATTCTCCTGCGGCAGGAAGGGAGACCCGGCGGGCGTTTCGACGATAATGCGGCCTCCGGACAGCCCCTTGCCGAGATAATCATTGCTGTCCCCGATGAGCCGCAGGGTGATTCCTTTGGCCAGAAAGGCGCCGAAGCTCTGTCCGGCTGACCCCTCAAAGGTCAGCTGGATGGTATCATCCGCAAGACCGTCCGGATTGTACTGCTTCACAATGAAATGACTCAGAATCGTCCCGACCGCCCGATGCACATTCTGTATCGGCATTCGCAAGTGAACGGTTTTTCCTTTGTCGAGAGCGGGCTTAACCTGCTCCAGAATCCGCCAGTCCAGATGGTCTTTGAGCCGATCGGGCTGGGAGCTGACCTGCCTTCGGGCGGCACCGGCCGGCCCTTCCGGAACCAGAAAGATGCTGGAAAAGTCCAGTCCCCGGGCCTTGTAATGCTCGACGGCTTTGCGTGTGCACAGGCAATCCACCCGTCCGATCATCTCGTCCATCGTTCGAAAGCCCAGTCGGCTCATCCATTGACGGACTTCTTCCGCCACGAAAAGCATGTATCGCTGAAGAAACTCCGGTTTGCCTTTAAAGCGTTTGCGCAGTTCCGGGTCCTGCGTGGCAATCCCGTAGGTGCAGGCGCCTTCATGGCATTTGCGAAGAAGTGTACAGCCGAGCGTCACCAGCGCCGCTGTGCCGAAGCCGAACTGTTCGGCGCCGAGCAGAGCGGCAATGACCACATCGCGCCCCGTCCGCATCTGGCCGTCGGTCTGCACACGGATTCGGTCGCGCAGCCCATTGCGAATCAGAACCTGCTGGGTTTCCGCCAGCCCGATTTCCCAGGGACATCCGGCATGCTTGATGGACGAAAGCGGGCTGGCGCCGGTGCCCCCATCGTGGCCGCTGATGAGCACTTCATCCGCTCCGCCCTTGGCAACCCCGGCGGCAATCGTTCCGACACCGACCTCAGAGACCAGTTTGACGGAGATTTTGGCCTGCGGGTTGCTGCATTTGAGGTCATAAATCAGCTGGGCCAGGTCTTCGATGGAATAGATATCGTGGTGCGGCGGCGGAGAAATCAGCGTTACGCCGGGCGTCGAGTGCCGCAGGCGGGCAATTTCTTCCGTAACCTTATGACCGGGCAGCTGTCCGCCTTCCCCGGGCTTGGCCCCCTGGGCCATTTTAATCTGAATCTCTCTGGCGTTGGCCAAATATTGAATTGTCACACCGAAGCGGGCGCTGGCTACCTGTTTGATGGCCGAATTGAGGGAAGTCCCATAGCGAGACGGGTCTTCGCCGCCTTCGCCGGTGTTGCTCATCGCCCCCAGGCCGTTCATGGCCGCCGCGATGCATTCGTGAGCTTCCTTGCTGATGGAGCCGTGGCTCATCGCCCCGGTGCAGAACCGCCGGACAATTGACTCGGCGGGTTCCACCTCCTCCAGCGGCACCGGCTGGGTCTCCCGAAATTCAAACAGCCCGCGCAGGGTCCCCAGCTTTCGGGACTGTTCATTAACCAGCTGCGCGAATTCTTCATAAGCCTTCCGGTCATTGAGCATCACAGCATGCTGAAGTTTGGCTACGGTCGCCGGATTCCAGAGGTGATATTCCCCATCACGGCGGTAATGGTATTGTCCGCCGTAATCCAGTTCGAGTGAACCGGCCGGACGGGGCCTGCAGGCCTCCTCCAGCCGCTGAAGCACATCCCGGGCGATTTCCTCCAAACCGATGCCGCCGATGCGGGAGCTGGTGCCGGTAAAATACCGGTCCACCACATCCCGATTGAGCCCCAGGCACTCAAACAGCTGCGCGTTAAAATAGCTTCGCAGCGTGGAGATGCCCATCTTGCTCATGGTTTTGAGAATGCCTTTTTTGACAGCGGCGATGTAGTTGTCGGCAATCTGTTCGGGCTCCATGTCCGCCGGCAAATCCCCGTTCTGCTGCAGAAACGTGAGTGTCTCAAAAACCAGATAGGGATTGACAGCGTTGGCTCCGTAACCGCACAGCAGGCAGAAGTGCATCACTTCGCGGGCCTCACCGGTTTCAACAATCAGTCCGGCTTCTCCCCGCAGTCCCCGTTCAATTAAGCCGTGGTGAACAGCGGACACAGCCAGCAGAGACGGAATCGGCGCCTTCTGTCCGGCAGGATTTCGGTCGCTGAGAATAATCAAAGACGCATCCTCGCGCAGAATCGCCTGGGCCGCCGATTCAATCAGGGCATCGAGGGCCTGCTTTAAGGAATCGCCGGGACGGCTGCGATCTATCTCAAAAAGGGTAGAGACAGTCACAACCTTGAAATCTTTCCGCTGGGCCGAACGAAGCCGAATCATATCCTCATTGGTCAGAATCGGATGAGGCAGCTTCAGCTGCCGGCAATGCTGCGGCGTTTCCTCCAGAAGATTGAGCCGGCGTCCGGTGTACGTCATCAGACTCATCACCAGCCCTTCCCGGAGCGGATCGATCGGCGGGTTGGTCACCTGAGCAAACAGCTGCTTGAAATAGTCAAACAGCAGACAGGGGCGGTCGCTGAGCACGGCCAGCGGGGTATCATTGCCCATCGAGCCGACCGGCTCCTGGGCATGCAGGGCCATCGGGGCCAGAATCATCCGCAGCTCCTCGCGCGTATAGCCGAACAGCCGAAGCCGCCGGAAAAGCGTATCCAAGTCCGGTTTTTCGAGGTCCGGCGAAGAAAAGAGCCCCCTCAGTTCGATACGGTTTTCCTCCAGCCATCGGCGGTATGGCTTCTGACGGGCAATCCGCCCTTTGATTTCGTTATCGGTGATAATCCGTCCTTCTTCGGTATCGATTAAAAACATCTTACCGGGCTGAAGACGGCCTTTCTGGCTGACTCGTTCCGGGGAAAACTGAACGACCCCGGTTTCGCTGGCTATTACCACCAGTCCGTCTGTTGTAATCGTGTATCGGCACGGTCTTAGGCCGTTGCGGTCGAGGGTGCCGCCCACCAGCCGCCCGTCTGTAAAGAGCATAGCCGCCGGCCCATCCCACGGCTCCAGAATCGCTGAATGATATTCGTAAAAGGCCCGTTTGTCCGTGCTGATATGGTATTTAACCCCAAAGGCCTCCGGAATCATCATCATCATCGCATGCGGCAGCGAACGTCCCGCACGCACAAGCAGTTCAACCATATTGTCAAAACAGGCCGAATCGCTTCCCTGCGGGTCGAGCACCGGAATCAAATCGCTCAAGTCCTCCCCAAGAACAGGGCTGCGCAGGCGTTTTTCCCGCATTCGCATGTAGTTGCGGTTTCCGCTGAGCGTGTTGATTTCGCCGTTATGAGCAATGCATCGGAAAGGCTGAGCCAGTCTCCAGTTCGGCAGAGTATTAGTGCTGTACCGCTGGTGGACTATCGCCAGGGCCGACGTCATCCGCTCATCGGACAAATCCGGGTAATAGTCAAACAGCTGGCGGGCCATAAACATGCCTTTGTAGCAAATTGTCCTGCAGGAGAGTGTCGGAATATAAAAATCAACTCCGTCGTCCGCCAGCTTTTCGCGTACCAGCCGTTCCGCCCGCTTGCGAGCCTTGAAGAGGTCCCGTTCAAACGTTTCCGAATCCCGGCCGCCGCCGTCCACAAAAATCTGGCGAATAACCGGCTCCGCACTGAGCGCTATCGGCCCCAGACAATCCGGGCGAACCGGAACCTGCCGCCAGCCCAAAACCTCCAGTCCGTAAAAGGCAAGCGCCTTTTGGAGCAGGTCCTCGCAAACAGCCCGGACGGCCGGGTCTTTAGAGCCGAAAACCATCCCGACTGCGTATTGACCCGGATGAAAACCGCCGATTCCTATCTTTTTACATTCTGACCGGAAAAACTCATGGGGAATCTGAAGCAAAATGCCGGCGCCGTCTCCGGTCATGTCATCTGCACTGGCAGCACCGCGATGATTCAAATTCAAAAGAATCTGCTTGCCCAACTCGATTATCGAATGGTCTTTTTTCCCCGATATATGAACAACCGCCCCAATGCCGCAGGCGTCGTGTTCACGGCGTACTTCATATAACCCTTTGTCTTTCCAAAGATTGCGCACGTTTTCGGTGTCCTTTATGCAAAAACTTCCATCTATCCAACAACATCTCGGGTATTCTTACGCAGGCAGAAAACCCGGACTTTCATCAAAGTCGCGACAAATGTTCTTAATAAAAATTACTTATGCAAATGTTAGAATATTTTATCTTTTATTCTAAGAATTGTCAACCGGCTTTTGTCCAGTCGGCCCTGTTTCTTTGCAGGTTGGGCCATGCCGCTGGAACCCGCAGCGACATGGCCCACTGCTTGAACGGCTGACAATTCGCTTATCTCAAGAAGAGCATTTCCGCATAGGTCGGCAAGGGCCACATTTGAGCATCCACAAGCACCTCCAGTGCATCCGCCGCCTTGCGAACCGCCCCCATAGCCGGCAGGATTTCTTCCCGAGTGCGTCGGGCCTTCTCGTGGCTCGGGGAAACTCCCGCAATCTCTTTAATCTTCTCTTCGAGTTTCCCTATCGCCCCGGCCAGCTCATCAATCAGTCCGCAGACCTTTTCGAGCTGCTTGACAAGAGACGAGGACTTTACGCCGGCGGACTCTACAGAAGAAACCGAAGCCGCCAGTTTACCTGCATACATCTGACAAGCCGGCAGGATCTGACGTTTGGCTATATTCAGAGTTGTGCCGGCTTCGATATGAATCGTTCGGATGTAGTTTTCCAGGAGAATTTCCACCCGGGCTTCCAGTTCAACTCGGCTGAGAACATTGTTGCGTTCAAAAACCGCTATGTTTTCCGGCTCCAGAATGGTTTCAATAGACTCGACTGTGGAAGCAATGTTCGGCAACCCGCGCCGAGCGGCTTCCTTGACCCATTCCGCGGAATAGTTATCCCCGTTAAACACAATCCGACGGTGCTCAGAAGCTATCTTCTGCAGCAGCTTCTGGGCTTCGGTCTTGACGTCCTTGCTTTTCTCGAGCACATCGGCGATTTCTCCGAGCACATCGGCCACAATGGTATTCAGGACAAAAGCCGGGCCGGCACAGGACTGGCTGGAACCGACCATTCGAAACTCGAACTTATTGCCGGTAAAGGCAAACGGAGACGTGCGGTTTCGGTCGGTGCAGTCTTTCGGCAGAGGCGGCAGCAGCGAAGTCCCCAGCCGCAGTTCCCCGCCCTGCCTGGACGTCGGAGCTCCGCCGGCGGCCAGCTGTTCGAAAATTTCGGTCAGCTGCTCACCCAGAAAGATCGAAACAATCGCAGGCGGAGCTTCGTTGGCGCCGAGACGATGCTCATTGCCGGGGTTGGCAACGCTGGCCCGCAGCAGTTTGGCATATTTATCAACCGCCCGGATGACCGCACACAAAAAGACTAAAAACACCATATTGTCATGGGGCGTCTGGCCGGGATCGAGCAGATTCACGCCGGTATCCGTCACCAGAGACCAGTTATTGTGTTTGCCGGACCCATTGACCCCGACAAAAGGTTTTTCGTGAAGCAGACAGACAAAACCGTGCCGCTGAGCCACCTTCTGCAGCGTTTCCATCGTGAGCTGATTGTGGTCGGTGGCGACATTCACTGTTGTAAAGATCGGAGCTAGTTCATACTGGGCCGGCGCGACTTCATTATGCTGGGTTTTGGCCGAGACACCCAGTTTCCACAATTCCGTATTGACCTCATGCATAAAAGCAGCAATCCGGTCATGCAGCGTACCGAAATAATGGTCTTCCATTTCCTGCCCGCGCGGTGACGGAGCCCCGAACAAAGTCCGTCCGGCCAAAACCAAATCCAGCCGTTTTTCAAAAAACCGGCGGTCAATGAGAAAATATTCCTGTTCCGGCCCCAGCGTAGCCGTCACACGGCTGACGGCAGTATTCCCCAAAGCCTTCAGAAGACGGACCGCCTGACGGTTCAGGGCCTCCATCGAGCGAAGCAGCGGGGTTTTCTTATCGAGGGCCTGACCATTGTAGGAACAGAAGGCACAGGGGATATACAGAGTCTTGTTTTTAATAAAGACTGAAGAAGAGCAGTCCCAGGCGGTATATCCCCTCGCTTCGAACGTAGCCCGCAGCCCGCCGGACGGAAAGGATGAGGCATCCGGCTCACCTTTAATGAGTTCCTTTCCGCTGAACTCCATAATGGTCCGCCCTTCCGGCGTCGGGGAGATAAAGGAGTCGTGTTTTTCCGCCGTCAAACCGGTCATCGGCTGGAACCAATGGCAGTAATGCGTAGCCCCCTTCTCCATTGCCCAGTCTTTCATCGCATTGGCGATGACATCGGCCACGGCAATGGTTAATTCAGAATTGCCCTTGCGGACCTCCTGAAATCGCTTATAGATATCTTTAGGAAGCCTCTCCCGCATGACCGCGTCATTAAAGACGTTGGTTCCGAAGATTTCCGGAAGCTGACAATTTGATGTTTCCATGCATGCACTCCTGACTTTATTAAGGACCTTTTTCCTCTTTAACTCAGCAGGACCCATTCCTGCCAAGCATACTTTTTTTTGAATCGCAGGTCAAAAACCGTTTTTCCGAACCGCTCATCCGATCGCCTCTCGACCGCGCTGGCCTGTCCGAATCCGAATACACTCCGCCAGGTCCAGGATGAAGATTTTTCCATCCCCGATTTGGCCTGTGCGGGCGCCTTCAATGATTCCTTCCACCGTGGTATCGACAAAATTGTCATTGACGGCGATTTCGAGCCGGACTTTCTTGAGCAGATTGACCTCGAACTTGATGCCGCGATAGCTTTCTTCGTAGCCCATCTGCTCGCCGCAGCCCAAGGAATTCGTCACACTCATTTTTCCAACCTGACGGCGTGTGAGAGCTTTTTTCACATCCTCGAGCTTATGCGGCTGAATATAGGCGATAATCAGTTTCATTCTTTGTTCTCCATGAAAGGACTTGCTGTTTACATTGTACTGAACACCTGGAATCCGGCATAGGCTTCCATTCCGTGCTCTCCGATATCCAATCCGCGCAGTTCCTCTTCCTGACTGACCCGCAGGCCGATGGTCCAGTTGATGACCTTAAAAAGCAGCCCCATGGAGACAAACACAAAGAGGACGGTTACGGTGCTGCCGACAATCTGAATCCCCAGCTGAAGCGGATTGGCTCCATAGAAAAATCCGTTGTTGGCCAGTCCGAGCGAGGCCTTGCCGAAAAGCCCCACGCAAATCGTTCCCCAGATGCCGCACATTCCGTGTACCGGAACGGCACCGACAGGGTCGTCAATCTGAAGTTTATCGAGCAGCTCCACGCCGAGCACGACCAGGATACCGGATGACAGTCCAATCAGACAGGCCGCCCAGGGTTCTACAAAGGCGCAGGGCGCGGTAATCCCGACCAGCCCTGCCAGGGCCCCGTTCATCGCCATGGACAAATCGGGCTTTCCGAAGCGAAGCCACACGGTGCTCATCGCTGCAATCCCGCCCAGTGCAGCCGCCAGATTGGTATTCAAGGCAATTCGGCTGATGTCTGTTCCGCCTCCGGAAACGCCGAGTGTGGAGCCTGCGTTAAACCCGAACCAGCCGAACCAGAGAATAAAGACCCCCAGCGAAGCCAGCGGGATATTATGTCCGGCAATGGCTCGTGGCTTTCCGTCGATGCCGTATTTGCCGTACCGAGGCCCGAGGACGAGGGTTCCGGCCAGCGCCGCTACACCTCCGACTGTATGAACAACGGTCGAACCGGCAAAATCCGCAAATCCCATTTTGCTCAGCCAGCCGCCGCCCCAAATCCAGTGACCGACAATTGGATACACCAGCGCGGAAATGATGAAGGAATACATCAGATACGCGATAAACTTCATACGTTCGGCCATTCCGCCGGCGACAATCGTAGCCGCCGCCCCGCAAAAAGCGGCCTGAAAGAGCCAGAAGGCATACAAAGGCAGTGTCCCAACACGGTCCTCCAGACCCATCAGAAGCCAGCCGCGGGTTCCGATAAACCCGTTGCCGTCACCGAACATCAGCGCATAGCCGATCAGAAAAAAACCGAGCGAGGCCATGCAGAAGTCCAGAAAATTCTTGGTCAGGATGTTGCACGTATTCTTGGCTCGAATAAAGCCGGCTTCGACCATGCCGAAGCCGGCCTGCATGAAGAACACCAAAAAGGCTGCAATCAGCACCCAGACCGTATCGAGGGACTGCTGAAGGGGTAAGAAATCCGCTTCCTGAGCTGCCCAGGCCGGAACGGCGAGTGCCAATCCCAGGCTGAGAATCCCGAGTTTCTTGCTGACGACTGACAACGTTTTTTCCCTGTACACGCGTTTTCCCTTTCGTTTCAAAACCATCTGAATCCGTTTCAGAATCGAGTATTTGCAAACATTGTGCCAGAAGAACCCGAATCGATGAAAAAACGTAAGTATCTGTAAAAAAACAGGATACAGATTTTTTCCCCAAGAAAAAGGAGTCGGAGAAAACCTACAAAAATGTAATCGCAAAACACTGATTAAACATTTTTGTATTTTTCTGCCGACTCCAAACGTCCCCGGAGTCTTTCAGCCGATCGCCGCCGACCCTTTTTCACCGGTTCGGATGCGAATGCATTCGGCCAAATCGAGAATAAAGATTTTGCCGTCCCCGATTTCGCCGGTCCGTGCGGCGGAAATAATCGCATTCACCGTGCGGTCTACAAAATTGTCATTGACGGCAATCTCCAGACGAATCTTTTTGAGCAGATTGACCTCGAATTTGATGCCGCGATAACTTTCCTGATAGCCCATCTGGGCTCCGCAGCCGAGTGAATTGGTCACACTCATCTTGCCGACTTCGGCCTGAACGAGGGCTTTTTTGACCTCTTCCAGTTTATGAGGCTGGATGTACGCAATAATCAGTTTCATAGGCATACTCCTTAAGAAAAAGGAACTCCGAATTACATGGTGCTGAAAATCTGGAATCCGCTGTAGGCCTCCATGCCGTGTTCGCCGATATCCAGGCCTTTCATTTCTTCTTCGGCACTGACCCGCAGCCCCACCGTTTTCCGAAGGATCCAGAACAGCAGCAGCCCCAGACCAAACGCCCAGACAAAAGCCGCACCGGCACCGAGCAGCTGAACCCCCAGCTGACGGAGCCCCCCTCCATAGAAGAGACCGCCGTCAATCGCAAACAATCCATAAGCCACAGTACCCCAAAGACCGTTGACCGCATGGACACTGACGGCGCCGACCGGGTCATCAATTTTCAAAACCGCATCAAAAAACAGAACACTGAAGACCACCAACACACCCGCCGCCAGGCCGATGACAATCGCTCCGACCGGCGTGACTCCGTCACACGGAGCCGTAATCGCAACCAGGCCGGCCAGGGTTCCGTTCAACGCCATCGAAAGATCCGGTTTCTTCAGAACTATCCAGGACGTCAGCAGTGAGGACACCGCTCCGGCGGCCGCCGCCAAATTGGTTGTCACGGCAATATACCCCACCATTCCTCCGGCAACCGTCGTGCTGCCCGGGTTAAACCCAAACCAGCCGAACCAGAGGATAAACACACCCAGAGCTGCCAACGGGATATTGTGTCCGAGCAGGGCTTTCGGTTTGCCGTCCCGCCCGTATTTGCCCAGTCGAGGACCCAGAACAACAGCGCCGGCTAGGGCCAGCCAGCCGCCGATGGAATGAACGACGGTCGAGCCCGCAAAGTCATGAAATCCCAAATCCGCCAGCCAGCTCGTATTGTCCGTCAAAAGCAGATTGCCCCAGGCCCAGGAGCCGAAAACCGGATAAATCACCAGAGAAATCACGGCGCTGTAAATCAGATAGGAGATGAACTTGGTTCGTTCCGCCATGGCACCGGAAACAATCGTGGCGGCCGTCGCCGCAAACACCGTCTGGAAAATCAGGAATGTCCAGCTCCAGTCCTCTCCGGGCTCGATTCCGCTGAGGCCAAACATCGTCGTGCCGAACAGTCCGTTGGACCGTCCGAACATCAGACCGAAGCCGATCAGAAAGAACACGAGCGAGCCGACGGAAAAGTCCATCAGATTTTTCATCAGAATATTGACGGCGTTTTTCGCACGCGTGAAGCCCGTTTCCACCATCGCAAAGCCGGCCTGCATAAAGAAGACCAGAAAAGCAGCGATACAGGTCCAAATCACGTTCATATTGGTTTGCAGAGACTCTTTGACTTCCGCAATCCCGCTCGGCTCCTGCGCTGCGGCCTCTCCGGCAGATACAATCCCGCTCAACAGCAGCAGACAGACCGCCAATCCCCATCCTCTGCAACGAATCTCTCGATGACTATACATGCTTGGTTCCTTTCTGAAGAAAAAGTCTTCTCGATGTTAAAACTCGGTTGCCAGACCGACTCCGGCCCAAAACAGGTCCCGGTCCCCGGAAGGAAGCCCCTTGCGGATGTCTGAATCCAGAATCGTCACATAATTCAGACTCGGTGTTACGGTCCATTTTCCGAGGGTGAAGGGAAAGGCGATTTTCAGACTCAGGTCATTGAGCGCACTTTTATCGAGCGGGTCTCCGACGGCATCCGCCCAATAGCCCTCATTGTAGTTGGAATCCCCCCACCCGACCGCACAGGACAGGGCCAGACCGACCGGCACGGATTCACTGAGCTCCGCAATTTTTTCAATGGTATGGCCGATGCCGGCGGATACGTAGGTCCCGTTGATGTCGTCAAAATCGTAATAAACGGTCACTGAAGGGCTCAGAAACGTATCCAGCGACAACCCCGAATACACCTCCTGCGTGCTGCCGGCACCGGGAAACCGGTAATAAATATACCCCAGCGACAGCGACAGATTGTCCGCAAGAGAAAGGGAATAACTGCCGTAAAAATCATACTCCGTGAATTCTCCGGCCTGGCCGTTCTCATTGGTCATATCCAGATTGCCCCAGATTCCGGCCGACCAAGGGCCCTTGCTGATTCCGATCGAGGGCTGCCAGACCCAGTCATCCACGAGGTTGTGCCCCCGCCAGACATACTTGCTGTAGAAATCACTGGTCAGCGAGAACGAAACCTTCTCTTCCGCAGCCGCCGCTGCAGACACTGCCAAAACCACTCCTGCGCAAATCCATTGTCTCATACACATTTTTCTTCTCCCAAAAAATGACATTATTTTTCAGCCGGCGCACACCCGCCGACTTTTTACGAAATGAGAGAAGAAGCAACAGATATGCCAGATCAAAATGCAGGATGGAAATGCCGTATCATTTTGTACTACAAAGAGATACGAAAACTTTACACTTCAGGAATATTGTGCGGCAAACAACAATATTGTATATCTAAAAGAAGGAATCTACATTTTTGTATATCCGCCGAACTTATTTTCCGAGCAGATGGTATTTGCGCATCTTGTAGCCGAGCATTCGTTCGGTAATGCCCAGCTCTTTGGCCGCCTGCCTCTGCTTGCCGCCGGTTTTCTTGAGGGCATCTACAATCATTTCTTTTTCGAGATTGGCCACACGCTCCGGCAAAGTCAGCCCGTCGCGGCTCGGAGTTTTCTGAACCATCTGAAGGGAAGGCGGCAGATGGTCGGAGCGGATGACATCTTCATTGCAGACCAGCACCGCCCGCTCGATGCAGTTTTCCAGTTCGCGGACATTGCCGGGCCAGTGATAACTGGTGAGCATTTCAATCGCCGGTGTGGAGATGCGGTTGATCTTTTTGCCGTTTTCACGGGCATATTTCTCGAGAAAATAATCTGCCAGCAGCATAATATCGTCCTTGCGGTCCCGCAGCGGCGGCATGAAAATCGGAAAGACATTGATGCGGTAATACAAATCCTCCCGGAACAGGCCGTTCTTGATGCCCTCTTCCAGATTCTTATGCGTAGCCACCACAATCCGGACGTTGGTTCGAATAGTTTCGGTGCCGCCGACACGTTCAAATTCACGGAATTGAATCACCCGCAGCAGCTTGACCTGAAGATTCAGAGAAAAATCGCCGATCTCATCCAAAAAGATAGTCCCGCCGGAGGCCAGCTCAAATCGGCCGAGTTTCCGCTGGGTTGCCCCGGTGAACGCGCCTTTTTCATGGCCGAACAGCTCGCTTTCCAGAAGCAGTTCCGGCAGCGCCGTACAGTTGACCTTGATGAAGGGTTTGTCCGCCCGCATGCTGTTGTAATGAATGGCATGGGCGACCAGGTCCTTGCCGGTGCCGCTTTCGCCGCGAATCAGCACCGTTGCATTGCTGTTGGCCACCTGCTCAATGAGCCGATACACCTCCTGCATCGCATTGCTGGTGCCGATCATATTGTGAATGCTGAATTTTTTCTTCAGCTCGCTGCGCAGACGGGCGTTTTCATCCTCCAGTTTCAGCCGGTCGGAAACAACCAGTCGGTTCAGCTTGACCGCCTGAGCCACCATCGTTGAAAGAACTTCCAGCAAATTGACATAGAATTCCAGATTCTCCCCCGGCAGAACTTTCCTGTCGGCGCTGATGGCGCCGATGGTCTTGCCCTCCAGCTTAATCGGCACACAAAAGAAGGCAATTCGTCCCCGTTTGGGTTTGGGACGCCGTCCGGTCTTGGCCAAAAAACGGGGGTCTTTGCTGATGTCCGGGACAATCTCCCGGATGCCCCGCTGGACGACCAGGCCCGTGATTCCCTCTCCGACTTTGTAAGTAACCTGTTTGGACTCATCCGGAATGCCGTGGGCTACTTTTATGGCAATCGTCTCGGTATCCGGGTCCAGAAGCATAATCTGTCCGCGTTCCAGCTTCAGATGGCTTTCGAGAGTGGACAAAATGGAACCGAGCGTTTCTTCCAGATTCAAGGAATCCGCAATGGCCCGCGACACCTCCGCGAGCAGCTGAACTTCTTTTCCGAGTTTTTCCATCGATTACATCCCGATAGACAAGATTGTTGATTTATCTGATATATCTAACAAAAATGTAGTCTCAATTTCAAACAAAAAAACGGGCACCCATTAGGGTGGCCCGTTTCATTCCCTTTCTTCTCCGTTCGCCGTCAGAGCGTTTCTTTGAGCACCGCAATTCCCTCCACCACTTTGCAGGTATGAACGGCAAAACGGTCGGCGTAATCCGGCCGAGAACGGGGGTACGCCGTTTCGACGGCTTGTTTGAGCTTGTCAGCATCTTCCGCCAAAACCAATGCCCCGGCGGCTCCTTTGTCCCCGCCGCCCAGCATCCGTTCGCCGAGCACACCGGGCACGGTTCGGGCAATATCGCACATCGTCTCCAGTTCCGGACCGGAGATGACATATTCATCCCGCAGACCAATCCCGTCTTCGCGGAAAATCCGCCCGACGGTTCGAATATCGCCCTTCTTCCATGCCTCGAGCATCTCATAAAAACGTTTTTGGGCCTTGTAGATATAGGTCATCCGGCTGACCAGATGAGGCACTTCCTTTTCGAAGCGGCTTCGGATTTTTTGATAAAGGGCTTCGTCCCGAATATCCGCCAGACAGCTGATAGAAAAGCCGGCCGTTTTTGCCTTCTGGACCATTTCCTCGCACTCCGCCCGGCGGACTTTGTAGGTGGACTTTTCCAGCCCCGGCCGGACTGTCCCGGTATCCATCACCACAATCCGGAATTCCGGGGCTCCCTTGCCCAGCGGCACATAGGCAATCGAACGGTCAGACGGCCGATAATGCGTGCCCATCCCTTCCTTGGCAAACAGAATCATAATCTGGTCCAGCTTGCCGCAGGGAGAGCCGATGTAGTCATTTTCCACTGCCTGAGCCAAATCCACAATCTTCATCGAATCCGATTCCTGAATGCCGTTGACATCCAGAATCGACAGAATCAGATTGAGCGTCAGAGAAGCCGAACGGCTCATCCCACCGCCGGGGATATTGCCGTACAGGACCGCATCCATTCCCTGCGTAAGTTTGTATCCTTCCCGCCGCAAAATATACTCCACACCGTACGGAAACCGAGCCCATGTATCGGCAATTTGGGGAGATTTGGGCGGCGGCACGGAACCCAGTTCAAACTCAACAAGACCGTCATTCGGGAAATTCCCGCTGTACAGCCGCATCTTCCTGGTGCCATTGGGCTTATAGGCCATCCAGATAAACCGGTCGGTGCCGACGCCGAATAATTCGGTCCCGTTGTAGTCCCCGTGTTCGACTCCCAGACAAAACCGGGAGGAGCTGCGTCGGATTTTCGCCCCTTTCAGGGACAGATTGTGTTCCGAAGCCAGTGTTCGCAGAACATCGATAGCTTGCTGATCATTCGTTACAGATTTCACGGTGCAATCTCCTTTATCTGGCTAATCCGAGCGGGCTGAAAATCACATACAAAAGCAGCGTCAGCACCACAACCACAACCCCGGCGACCGCCGCGCCTCGGGAGGAATGCAGCTGAATTGTCGTGTTCTGTCGAAACTCGATGGGCTGTGTCAGCGGTTTGGCCGCTGTAATCAGGGCCATCACCAAAAGACAAACAAGAAAACTAATGGCCATTCGGTTCAGGAAGTTGCCGATTAAAAAGGCCATGACCTGGTTCTCCATCAGTTTGCCGAAAGTCGAAACATATTTGAGCCCGCCGTACACAAAGAAGTTGGTCACAAGCCCCGCCACACCGCAGACAGCCGGAGCGCGGCGTACTACCAGGCCGAATACAAAAACGGCCAGCACGCCCGGTGACAGAAAGCCCTGGCTTTCCTGAATAATCGTAAAGATGCTGTTGCTGATTTTGGGATTGCCCAGCTGCGGGGCCAAAAAGATCGCTACGGCCGTAAACACAACGACACAGATACGCCCAAGCGTCACAACGGCCTGTTGGGAAGCATTCGGGACCAGATATTTCTTGTAGATGTCCATCGTAAAAATGGTGGAAGCGGCATTGAGCATGGCGGCCAGGGAGCTGACAATCGCTCCTAACAGAGCCGCCAGCACAAACCCGACCAGTCCGCTCTTTTTCGGAAGCACCTTGCTGAGCAGCTGGCCGAGAGCGGAGTCATACTTATACCCAAGAAACTTCTCCGTCGTAATCTTGGCATTCGAAGCACGGGCCGACTCACGAACCGCCGCATTGTACTGGTCCAGTTCCGCCGCCAGGGCCGGAAAAACGGTCCGCCAGGATTTGTCATCCGATTCGAACACGGTAAAGGACTGGACCTGGAGCTTGTCATAGTTCTCTTTCAAAATCGGCAGGACAAACGGATTTTTGATTCGGCTGGCCTTCAGAGCTCTCTGATTGGGGAAAACTGCCACCAGAAAAGTCCCCTGTGTCGGGGCGGCCAGCGCTTCCGGTGAAGGCTCTGAAACAACCTGAACCAGCTGCGTATTCGGATTAGCCATCTTGTATTTGGCCAGAACCGGGGCATTGTCCGCCGCCGCCTTGGACTTCATATCCGGGGCAAACAGGTTGAAGGCGATAATGCCGGGAATCACAATGACAAACGGGATGAGCAGTTTCATAAAGGCCGAAAAAACAATGCCCTTCTGCCCTTCCGCCAGCGAAGCCGAACCGAGCGTCCGCTGGGTAATGTACTGATTCAGCCCCCAGTAATAAAAGTTCGGAATCCACAGCCCCAGCAGCAGCGCCGTCCAGGGCAGGGTCGCATCGCTCATCGGCAGAAACATATTCAGCCGGACCTTATTGAGCGAGACAAACCGCTCCAGTGCCCCTTCACTGCCCGTAAAGGTTTTCAGGCCGACAGCCCCCGTGCTGACATCCTCAATATAGGAGGCCTCCTGGACACTGCCGAGCATCTTAAAGGCAAAAATCATAATGACCGCCCCGCCGACAATCAGAGCGCTTCCCTGAATCAGGTCGGCCCAGGCGCAGGCCTTCAGCCCGCCCGCCGCCACATACAGCATCGCAATAATTCCAATCACCAGCGAGGCCTGCGCCACGGTCGGCACGATTTTCATTTCCATTTCTTCGGCCATGGTATTAATGGTCAGGGCCCCGGAATAGGTCACCGCCCCCAGCAGAAGCATGTAAATGAAAATGGTCGTTACCGCCATGATGGTGCGGGCGGCCGTGTTGTAGCGGTATTCGAGAAACTCCGGCATTGTATAAATGCCCGCCCGCAGGAAATAAGGCAGGAAACCAAAAGCCACCACAACCAGCGTAATGGCCGCCATCCATTCATAACTGGCAATGGCCATTCCGATATGGCTGGCGGCGTTTCCGCTCATTCCGACAAACTGCTCGGAGGAAATATTGGCGGCAATCAGAGAAAATCCAATCAGCCACCAAACCAGACCCCGACCAGCCAGAAAATAATCCTCTCCGGACTTTTCATGGCGGCTTTTATAGAGCCCCAGCCCCACGACACAGACGACAAAAACAACAAAAACAATTACATCCAGAATCCCCATTGTCCAGACTCCTAAAAAAACGTTCTCTTCGTCTCTTTCTGTGTCTAACAAAGCTCCCGTCATTCCCAAAACCTGTCTTCCGCAACTTTAGCGAAGGCAAAAGGCGGGAATCCGGACTTTTTGTGAGACGCCTTAAATTATTTCCGAATTATCCACATTTTGGAGGCCGTATCAACAAAGATTTCTGAAAGTATTGGCGAACCTGCCTATCCAATTCCTTGCAGAACTTGCAGAAAAATGACACCTTCCTACCAGGGACCGAATTGAAGGGGGTTTTCGGTCGGCTTTTCTTTCAGAAGAATCAGGATCCCCAGCGAAGGGTTTTCACGACTGAACCGCTCTATTTCCTCCCAGGTCATCACCATAAGAGCCGTCGAAATCCCATCACAGACAGCCGAGTCTTCCCCTTTTACCCAAACTGCCGATTTGTCTTGAATTGCCTGACCGGTAACCGGACGAATCATGTCGGTTCCCCGCCGAAGACCGGAGCAGCTTAGCGCTTCGTTTCGCATCTGGAGAGTCCGAATCTCTTTTTGCGTAAACGGATTGGTCAGACGGACGGGCCAGCCCGCCTGTCCTGACGGCGCATCCATCGCCAGGATGGTACTGGTTCCGCCGTGAATCAGGACTTTTTGAATCTGCCATTCACCAAGCACATCGGCCATTTTTCGGACGGCAAATCCTTTTCCAAGTCCCCCCAAATCCAGCCGAATTCCATCCGAAAGCACTCGGACGGACATCTCCTCCGGACGGATTTCCAGCCGATGCATCCCAATCGAAGACAGTCGGTTCCGAATCTCAGTTTCCGAAGGCGTCGTTGCTTTCCATAAATCGACCAATCCTCCCACCGTACAATCAAAGAGTCCTCCGGTCAGATGGTGAATCTGTACGGCAGACTGAAGACATTCTATGGTTTCCGGAGAAACAATCACCGATTGTCCTTTTTGTGCGGAATTAATCCGGGAGATGTCGCTGTTAGGCAGAAACCGGCTTAAAAGCGATTCCAGTCGGTCCAGTTCATCAAAGGCTGCACGAGCGGCGTTTGCAGCATAGGCAGAGCCCGGATGCTCGATAAACAGTTCAAATTCCGTCGCCATCGCACGATGACAGAAATGAAACGGTTTCATCGGGCCCTCTTTGTTTCAGAGACGGATTTGCCCGCCTGCACCAAATCCAGCAAATCTTTTCGTATGTATCCTCTCCATTCGAGAGAAGGCCGCAAATAGACCGGTGCATCAAAAAGCGGAAGGTACATATGCCGCTGTCCGGGCGGAGGGGTTTCATACAAATATTTCAAAATCTCCGGTTCCATCCGTGCATCGGCCAAAATCAAAGCAGCGGCCGGCATCGACGGTTCGACCTCGCTGAAATAACCAACGAAAGGAAACGAGCGAAGATACCACGGCCACGGCCAGTAATCATTGTTTTCTGCAAAAATTTGGATATAAAGCCGCTGCCCTTCCCCGGAATATTCCGCAACCTGCTGCACCTTTTGAAACATCGAAAAAATGTCAGGGCTTGTGTGGCCGTAAACATATGGATTTGAAGGACTTGTCGCATATTTTGTCATCAGACACACACTCTGAACCACCGGACTGATGAGGCCGAAAATCAGCAGAACAGCCGCCGCAAAACGCCGCGGACCGGGACCGGAGGCCCATTGCAGAAACCGGTCAGCCGCTAATCCGGCCGGCAGCGTCATTCCATACAGAAAAGACAACGCATTCCACGGCGTCTTATAAGGAATGGCAGAGTAAAAAAGCGTTAATATCACCGAAAAAAGCACCAAAAAGGAAACAAAAGGGTTTCCTGCCCCTTTTCGCCGGTCTGCCCAAACAATACCAGCCCCCAGCAGAGCCAAAGCCACAATCCCATCCTCATTCCAGACAGGCGGCTCAAAAAACTCTACCCAAGTTAACAAGTCCAGATAGTACCACCAGGGGTGAAAATGCGCCGTTTTGGAAGCCGCATGAGCCGGATACAGCCAGAAACTTTGAAGAGAATCCGCCAACCCCCGTCCATGCGTTCCGAAGCTGGAAAAGAACAGAATCCAGACAAACAGAAACGCAGCCAAAGCCGCCGCCGCATGAGAAAACACCCTTTTTCCGGCAGGACGTCCCCATATAAGGAGAAAGGCCAAGGCCGCCGCAGCAAAGGACAGGACGGCCGTTTCTTTCGTCGCCAACATCAACCCCGCCGAAAGCCCCGTCCAAACCGCCCAGCCGAGACAGGGTTTATCCCAATAACGGCAAAGTCCCCCTAAAAAACACCCCAGAAACAGAACCAGCCATATCTCATGAATGAAATAGCCGCTGTAATAGACAAATGCGGGCGAAAATGCCAGCAGAACGGAAGCAAACAAAGCGGCCCTCCTGCCGATGCACGGAGCCATCAGCCAGACAGTCAGGATTACTCCCAAACCAGCCAGAGCGGTGGTACCCCGCAGAAGACCTTCCGTCAGTCCGTTTAGCGTATGAACGCCTGCCAGCCGGGCACCCAGCCACGTGAAATAATACAGGGTCGGCCCGTGATACTCGAGCGGCTCATACTCATACAGGCCGGTCTCCAGAAGATGCCCGAGTTTGACCGCTTGAACCGCTTCGTCTGTGTGCATCGGGCGGACAGATAAAAACGGGAAACGAACCGCTGCTGCCGCGGCCAGCACTGCACAGCCGAGATAAAAAGAACGCCTCATCGCGGGCTTCTGCCGAAGACCTCTATTTCGATGAAATGATTCATATCATTCTGGTTGTTGCCGCTGCTGTAAATCCGAACATAACGGGCCCGGGTCCCTTTGGCATCAATCAGTTTTCCTTCCGATGTCCCGACAAAGTTCTTGTCTTTCCCGACGCCCAGACCGCTCGAATTGTCATCGTCATTGTTAAACAGGGTTACCACGCCCGTGATGAAATCCGGGTCGCTGCTGACCTGAACAATCACATCATAATAAACCCGTTCGGTCTTATGATACTGCCAGAAAACAATGGCATAAATTTCGTATTCCTTCTCCAGATCCACCTGAACCCACTGGGTAAACGGGCCCAGCTCAACCAGACTGCCGTCGTGGGCTTCCTTGTCGCCGTCCGTAATCATCGCATAGGACCCGAGGATGGGTTCCGGGTCGGACCCGGTGACGGGCTTGCCTCGGGAAATCAAAGCTGTCCCTTCCGGTGCCAAAAACGGCGGACGCGGTGCCCCCAGCGGTTTTTCCAGATTTCGGACGCCGGCGATGTTTTCCGGCGTACCCACAAACTGCGGTTTAGGCAGCGTTAAAGGAATCGGGACCAGTTTTTCCGCTTCCTTTGCGGCCGGAACTGCCGCCGGCACAGACGGTATCGGTTCCGCAGTCTGTTGCGCGGGAGCTGCTGCGGCAGACGGCTCCGACGGAGCCGATGGAGCAGGCGGTTCTTTTTTCTGGCAACCGGCAAACGACAATGTCAACAAGATGCATCCGCCGAAAACGAAAAGATTCTTCATTATTTTTTCTCCTATCAATCTTATATCTGATTCCAGGGTGAACGCATGGGTCGAAACCGCAGTCGGTTGGCCTGTTCATCTCCGACAAACTCTTCTTTCACCGGGTCCCATTGAAGAGGCCGGCCTAAGGAAGCAGCAATATTTCCCAGATGGCATATGGAAGCCGTTCGGTGGCCGATTTCCGCCGGCGCCGCCGTTTGTTTCCGGGTTCGAACGCACTCCAGAAAATTGCGGCGGTGATCGCGGCTATAATACAGCTGAATCGGCTCTTTGCCAACCGTGTATTTGACAAGATGTTCCGGCTCTGAATACAGCCGTTCGCGGCTGACAAAAATCTTCCCTCGGGTTCCTTCGAACAGGACACTTCCGGTTCCGCCGCCTGTTCGGCAGAACAGCCGAACGCCGTCCGCATAGGTAAACACCAAATCATACGACAGAGCCGTGTCAAACAGTCCCTCTTTGGGGAACTCTCCCGTCCCCTCCACCCAAACCGGACCGGTATAGTCCGTCCCGTGTCCCCACTGGGCGATGTCAATCTGGTGAGACCCCCAGTTGGTCAGCTGCCCGCCGGAATAATCAGAAATAAAACGAAAGGTGTAATGACACCGCTGGGAAGTGTACGGTGCCCACGGGGCCGGCCCCAGCCAGAACTCATAATCCAGCTCCGGTGGAACGGGCTCCGGCGACCACTGCGGCGGGCAGGTACGGTTATTCGGAGGAATCTCGACATAGATGTTTTTCAGGTCTCCAATCCGGCCGTTGCGTACGAGCTGACAGGCCCGATGAAAATAGGCATCCGAACGCTGATGGGAGCCGGTTTGGAAAACCCGACCGTACCGCTGAACGGCATCGCAGAGAATCCGCCCTTCGGCAATCGTCAGGGTCAGCGGTTTTTCACAATAGACATCTTTGCCTGCTCGGACGGCCGCCAGCGCCATCGGCACATGCCAGTGGTCGGGGGTGGAAATAACGACGGCATCGATATCCTCCCGAGCCAGCAGTTCGCGGAAATCCGTTGTGCCGCAGGAAGCACCAAGCCCGGCTTCCGCAAGGCCCTGCTGAAGATGACGGCGGTCTGCATCACAAACAGCAGCAACCTGCGTACCCGGCTGGTTCAGAAATCCCCGCAGATTGCCCATCCCCATCCCGCCGACTCCGATAAAGCCCAGCGTAATGCGGTTGGACGGCGCTGTCCTGCCGAAAAGAGACGCCGTTGCAATCCAGGGAAACCCCAGCGCAGAGGCCCCTGCGCCCTTCAGAAAGGAACGCCGGCTGAACGAATTCGACTGGTTTAGTACATTCAGCATCGAAATGCTTACAGACTGCCTTTCACTTTGGAAAGAACCAGCGCCAGAATCATTAAGACAATGCAGACAGGCAGCAGCAGTTTCAGACTTTTCTGAATGGAGGCACCTTTGGCCACATTGCCCATCGCTTTGGGAACGATAACGGCACCGGCCAGCCCCACCGCAAAGATAATGCCGAACAGACTGCCGTGAATGTCCGGCGAAAACTTCGAAAAACTCACACCAACGGTCGTCGGAAAACACGGAGCAAACGCCAAGCCGGCCAGAGCCGCCAGAAGCCGCGCATGGAGCGATTGAGTACACTGCATCATCAGAAAGATGGCGATTGCGGCAACAAGAGCGGCGGCGGCAATAACCCATCCGCCGTTGGCCGTCAAATCAAACCCGATTCGAGCGGGCAGAAGCCCCGTTGCCAAACGGCCGGCCATCATCGCAATCGCAAAAATGGATAAGAGCTGCTGGCCGAACGCATCGGCAGCCGCGGCTTCGATCGAGGCGTTTTCCTTCTGGATGACTTCTTTGCCGAAGGTGGGAAGCCAGTTGCAGAAAGAGGCCTCCAGAGCAATATAGCAAAACAGAACAAAAGCGGCCGTCAAAACCGCCGGCTGGCCGAGCAGTTTTACCGCCGCCGCTATATCCAGTTTGGCACTGCTGGCCGGATATCCCTTGGCCGCCAGAGCTATCAGCACCGGAAGCAGAACAATCACACCAAGGACAGACACGGCCTTTTCATATCCGGCGGTTCGAAACAGGAAACTGACAATCAGCGGCGTCAGGAAAAGCCCCAGACCGAAAAAGACATTCGCCAGATTGCTGGCCGCGGCAGGGTCCTTGCCGTCAAAAAGCACCTGCGGCGCCATCACATTGCCGGCTGTATTCAGGGCCATCGCCCCAAATCCCAGCAGCAGACACGGCCAGAGAACGGCGGTATAGGTTTTCCCAAAGGCCAGGATAAAAATGCAGACCGCCGTCAGAACAAACCCGAGCACTGCAATCCACTGATAGCCGATGGCATCCGTTACCACCCCAACCACCAGCGAAGCCACCAGACAGGCAAACATGAATCCGGAAATCAGCGTGCCGAATTTGCCCGCATCCATCTGGACCCGCGGCATCAGCTTGACGCTGATTGACCCCAGCAGAGAAAAGCACATTCCTAATCCGAATACACAGCATAATGCAACCGCCTGGACCATAACGAACCTCCTTATTCCACAGGATTAGTTTGATTTTCCATGCCGATTTGACGGCGGATAAGCAGGTAAAGGAAAAGAAAGGCCAAAGAACCGAACGCCAACGCACACCAGCGATGGACGTCCAGAAGCAGCTTTTGACCATCGGTGCCGAACCAGGGGAACATGCTGAAGACCATACTCAGTGCCAGCGGCAGCGAGAAAACCAGCAGACCCCAAAAACAGCCTTTGAGAACGGCATCCGACCTGCCTTCGAAAACCATGGCACCCGCCCAGCCGAACGTCAGAATTGCCAGACAGACCGCCAAAATCGGGGCGAAGGTTGCGTGAATCATCAGCAGCCAGCCGGCCAGACGGCAGCCGAAAAACAGCGGACCGAACCCCGTCAAAAACAAGACGGAAAAAGACAGCAGGGCCAGCAGCAGAACCAGCTTTCGAAAACGTCCCCACGGAGAAAGCTTCTGCTCCAGCAAAAGCAGCGTGCAGACGTGAACTTTCGTACGAATAAGGTCTCGAAACGTCCAGCGCCCGCTGCGGCGGAAGAAACACAGCAGGATATGAAGCCCGATGCCTCCGAGAAGACCAGCAAAGACCAGCAGTGAAATCCAGCGGAATATCATTTTGGTTCCTCCACGGCCTTTTCCGACAAGACGGCCGCCGCCTTCACGGCATAGGCCAGAAGCACCAGAGCGACCAATCCGCAGGCACACAGACAAATCGCTTTCATCCAGGGACGAAAGACAAAGGAGAAATTAAACGCCCAGACATACAGGCGGCTCAATCCCTGCAGTTGGACCATTGGAACAAACCGCTCCATGCCGGCTATAGGGGAATCCGCCGGCACAGGAGCAAAAAAGAACGGCGAATTCGTCGTGTGGCAGTCTGCACAGCCCAGTGTTCCGAGGGCCTGCTTGGCGGGCCGGACATCGTGAGCAATCGGCCAGGCATAGGGCTCTGCGGCCGGATGGTCGGTACTGACCAGTGCATCGGCCTGGAGGCGATAAAGTCGTCCGCCGCAGATATAGACCGGCTGTTTGGCCGAATCGGACGGCGCCAGCCGACGAAGCACCTCGGCAATTTGTTCCTCTGTAAGGACTCGCCAGTCCTTGACTCGTTCGGCATCGGCGGCAAGAACCGAACCGGCCGCCTTGAGCACCTCAGCCGGCGGCAGGGGCAGGACTCTTTCTTCCTCGAGCAATCCCCAATAGGCAGGCCAAAACAGCCGATGCGGACCGATTTTGCCGTCGTGCCCTTTCAGAAAGACGGGGCCGTACACCTTGGGCAGCCGCAGGTCCATCGAATGCTTGCCGTGCAGCCCGATTTTGTGCATACGGGCCGTACGCCACTGAGCAATCTCCTGCTGAGGCCAAAGGCTTGTATGGCAGGCTGTACAGGTGAGTTTTTCAAAATGGATGGGGGGAATCCCGCGGTGGAGCGGCTTGGGAGCCCCCAGCCGACCTGCATCCGGCTCGACAGCTGCTGTGCCCAGATGACAGCCCTCGCAGGTGAGCGAGGCCAAACGGGGGTCGCTCATTTCATACCCGCGGTTGATTTTGTGATCCCGTCCGTGCCGGTGACAATCCGTGCAGCTCAGCCCGGATTTGAGATGGACATCCTCATCTTCCGTCCAGATATCCGATTCTCCGAGTTTGAGATTCTGATTGGAATGACAGAAATAACACCGTTCAGGCGGACAAGTTCGGCTGATGTCAAAAAAGACCTGGCCTTCCTTGTTAAAGATTCCTTCCCGATAATGGGTCGTAATTCCCTCGTCAAATTCCGGGTCAAAGAAATCAGACAGAGCGGAGGCGGTTCCGTTAACGACAGCCAGTCCGCTGGAGGCGGCGGCAATCCAGCGGTAATTCTGACGAGCCGCCTGCAGGGCCGCCGTATTCAAATCCTGCCGATTGTCCCGATTGTGACAGGCCAGACAGTTGATTTCATATTTGCCGCTGATTTCCTGACGGGTCACCAAACGAGGATTTTTGGGGTCCGCCGGGACCTCGCCATAGCCGCCGCCGGGCAGATGAGTGCCGAACTCATTCAGATAATCCCACCCGCTCAATCCAACCTGCTCCGGCGTAAAGGTCCCCTTCCAGCCGCGTGGGGAGATGGGAATCTGGGTGCGGGTGCGGACATCCCGCAGCACCCAGGGCTGACCAGGCCGTCCCGGCGCGTCTTTGGGCTGCGGACCGGGAAAATGCCAGCCGGAGGCAATGGTTTCATAGTCATGGCACTGGCCGCAGGTCATCCGCGTTGAAAAGGGACGGGCGGGATTGTCCTGAGGACGAATCTTGACCCCCTTTTCATCCAGCAGGTCAATCCAGTGGACATAAGGGCTTCGGTTGGCGTCATTGCCGTCCCCGAGCCGTCCGCCCGGTTCTGCGGCGAATGCTGTTCCGACAGCCGCTGCGGCCAACACTCTAAGAATGAGCTGCTTGTTGCTGTTCATAGACACGTTCGGCGGCTGATTATACAGAAAACTCCTCAGGTTTAAATTCCAAACGGCACGCTTTTTCAACAGCCTCATTGACCTTCAGCACCGTTACGGCCGTCTCGTAGCCGACCTCCGCCGGACAGGTCAGCTTTTCGTTGCCGCGAATGGCCTCCAGGAAATTGCGGATGTGCGGCTGATGATACGGAACATTCATCGAGACCGGGATGCGATATTCCGCCATCGCCAACGTCCCTTCCCGAACATCCAGAACCGCTTCTTCTTTTTGGGTATTATCCACAACGGGTCTGCCCTCGGCCTTTTTCAGATAGCCCTTGGCAACCCAGGGGTCCCATTCTTCCTCGGGCACCCAGCTTTCCCGATAGAGACTGCCGCGGTTGGCTGATTCGGAAATAACGAGCGTTCCTTTAAGCCCCATAAACGATTCAAAATAGCCGTTGGCGCTGTTTGTCGTCAGCGTCTGGTAGAAAGCCCGCACCGGTCCTTCCGGTGTCTGATATTCATAGACGGCCATTACATTGTCGTACCACTCATGGTTTTTCCAGTAATCTATGCCGCCGCTGGCCATCACACTGCGGGGAGCCGTTCCCAAAAACCAGTTGTAAATATCAATCTGATGAGAGCCGAGGTCCACAATCGGCCCGCCGCCGAGCCCTTTGAACCACCGCCAGTTGCGGAACTGGTGCATATTCTTAAACCCATACTGATTCAGCACCGACTCCGGGATTTCCGAGCCGGCCGGCCAGTCCAGGTCCTCGCAGGAGGCCTTGCTTCGATTCCACTGACCATTGATGGTGGTAATTCGGCCGAGCAGTTTGGCTTCCTGGATGTATTTCTCGTAGCAGTACCGATAGCGCGGGTTGCTTCGGCGCTGATGCCCGATTTGCAGGAGTTTGCCGGTTCGGCGGGCGGCCTCGAGCATCCGTCGGGCTCCCTCGAGCGTATTGCTCATCTCTTTTTCACAATAAACATGAAGTCCCTTTTCCAGGCAGGCCACCGTCTGTTCGGCATGCCAGAAATCGGGTGTGGCGATAAAAACGGCATCCAAATCCGTTTCTTTGTCGAGCATTTCCTTATAATCCACATACGGTCTGCCTTCGTGACCGTAGGCGGCCTTGTAGGCCTGCACGCGCCGCGAGACCCGCCGGAGATTGACCTGCTCCCAGATGTCGCAAATCGCCAGAATACGGATATTCGCCTCCGGTCCCAGTTTAATCGCCGCATCCAGAAGGGCCTGCCCCTGAGCACCCGCTCCGATAAAGGCGACATTGAGAACATCTTTTTTCCCGTCCGCTCCGAGCGCCTTGCCGGAAACAAACAGCCCCGCACCAATGGCGGCGGTCGCTTTCACAAATTCTCGTCGATTGATGGAATGACTCATCTGAATCAGCTACCTCCCTTTTTGGTTCAGTTCAGCTCACGAATCTTAATATTTCGATATTCAACCGGAAAATCATGATCCTGAAAACCGATGTATCCTTCCGGCGGCAGGTCTTTATAGGCAATATCAAACTTGTTGGACGAACCGTCCGGATTCTGGCGGGCCGTTGTCCACTGCCGCAGGTCCATATCAATCATCGGCTGATGATTCAGAAATACGCGAATAATGGGACCGGAAGCAATGATGGTCATACGATTCCACTGGCCGGCCGGATTTACGGGATTGTTCTGCGGAGCCAGGATGTCATAAATCGCCCCGCAGGTATCACGCCGGTTGATCGGTTTGCCGTGGGAGTCCATAATCTGCACCTCAACCCACGGCAGCCACGTTCGTTCGGCCGCACGCAGAAAGACGCCGCTGTTCGTATCTTTCTCGACCTTGAAATCAAAATCGAGAATAAAATCCCTGTACTTGGCCTGCGTCCAGATGTCTCCTTTCCCCCTGCGGCTGAGGACGCCGTTCCGGTAAGTCCAGCTGCCGGGATTGAAAACCGCATTGCTCAAATCATCCTGAAAGAGGTTCGCCCACCGTTCAGAAGCCAGACGGGCGGCTTCCTGCGTATAGAACGCGATGCACTGACGAAGCTGGGGAATGTAATCCTCGTTCCAGTGATTTTCATATTCCAGAATAAGCGGCCCCTGATACCCTTGTCTGTGCAGCTGAGCCAGAGCGGCACCGATGCGGTTTTTGCCCTGCCCCCAAATCAAATCTTTGCCCTCATCGATTTCCTTCAGATGAACATTATAAATTCGTCCGCTCAGCTTCTGAAGCCATTCAACCGGGTCGATTCCGCTTCGCACCCAATGGCCGATGTCGGGGGCCGCACCAATCCAGGGGCTTCGGTCCTGACAAATCGCATAAACAATTTCCGGATTCCAATAGCGGGTCGGCTGAGGGTGATTGTGAATCGCCACGCGAATCTGATATTCCTGAGCAAGCCGGTCCAGCACTTCGAATTGGTCCAGAGAGGGCTCAGAAAGAATCACTTCAATCCCCATCGCCTTGGCAAATTCGAAGGTTTTCCGCATTTGAGGCTCTTCACTCGGAAAGCCGTACACACCGAAAGTCTTGACCTGGATTCCGGTCTGACGGAGTTTCTCGAGAACCTTTTCTCGCAGTTCCGCTGAAATCCCGGGGCCGAATCCCTCGGAAATCTCCGGGCTGATTCGCTGTCCGGGAAAGGCCTCCAGCCATCGCAGTCCCAATGCAGCCGTCTGGTCAATGGTTTCAAAAAGGGTCTTATCCTTCATCGTCCAGGCCTGCATCCCGAACCGCCAGCCCTCATAGACATCCGCCGGAATCACCATGGAATGCGACTGGGCTGTCAAATGGAGCATAAATACGACCGCCGACAAGAGAATGGTTCGCTTCATTTCTACACCTCCAGCTTCCATCCGTCCCGATAGGGCTGACGGACATATTGATTGGCTTCTTCCACATTCGTCACCCGCATGGCTTCGCCGTCCCACAGCAGTTTCTGCCCGGGATAGAACAGGGCCAGATTGCCCATCAGAACCATTTCCGTAAACGGTCCGGAATAATCAAAACTGGCGCTGGGCTGCCGGCCTTCTTTGCAGGCCTGAACCCAGTCCAGCTCATGGCTTGTCGTCACGCGAGGCAGCGTGCGTTCCGGCCGTTTGTAATCTCTCATTTTTGAATAGGGAATCAGCTGCGGCCCTTTGGCATAACAGCCGCACATCAGTTTGCCCTTGTCCCCGACAAAAATCACGCCCCCGCTGCTGTCGCCCATCCGCCGCTGCGGCTCCAGTTCATCCGGACGAGGCGGCAAAAGTCCGCCGTCGTACCAGTGCACCTGAACCGGCGGCATATCTTCGCGGGCCGGAAACTCAAAATGAATAATCGAGGCCGTCGGATAGGTTTCCGGATGCTCCAGATGCTTCCATTTTTCGACGCAGATTTTGGCAAAACTGCCCTGAACACTGGTTGCGTATTTCAGCTTCAGGGCCCAGAACACCGGGTCCATCACATGACAGGCCATATCCCCGAGGGCCCCCGTGCCGAAATCCACCCAGGACCGCCAGTCCCAGGGATGATAAACCGGATGATACGGCCGCATCGGCGACGGTCCGATCCACAAATCCCAGTCGAGTGTGGACGGCACCGGCGGCGTATCCGACGGACGAACCTGGGCCTGCGGCCAGACCGGCCGATTGGTCCAGGCATGCACCTCCCGCACCGGACCGATAGCTCCGTCCCAAATCCATTCACAAATCAGCCGGATTTCTTCTCCGCTGTGTCCCTGATTGCCCATCTGGGTCACTACGCCGTATTTGCGGGCGGCTTCGGTGAGGATGCGTGCCTCATAGACCGTGCGCGTCAGGGGCTTCTGCACATACACGTGTTTGCCGCGTTTCATCGCCTCCAGCGCCACGACCGCATGCGTATGGTCCGGTGTCGCCACAATCACCGCATCGATTTGGTCGCCCATTTCGTCGAGCATCACGCGGAAATCTTTATAGCGTTTGGCCTTCGGATAAAGGGAAAACGTCTCCGCGGCATAGGCCTCATCGACATCACACAAAGCCACGATATTTTCCGCGCGGGAGGGGTCTTCGCCTTTGGGGTCGCAGACGGCCATCAGGTTGGCTTTTCCCATTCCGCCGACCCCGACACCGGCAATGTTCAGCCGCTCACTGGGAGGTTTGCGGGTTCCTCCCCCCAGAACAGAGGACGGCACAATTGTAAAGGCGGCGGTTCCGGCAACTCCGCGAAGGAAATCCCGCCGGCTGAGCGACCCTGCTGGTTTTTTCATATTGATGTCTCCGTTAAAGGATTATCGAGATTTTTGCATCGCATTGAGCATTTCCTGAGCGGATTTGGCGATTTCTTCCGGAGGAGAAGATTCAAGCAGCTTTGTCAAAGCATCCCGGCACAGCTCCGGACGTCGGGATGACATCCTTTGACAAATCGCCAAAACAGCAGCCTGGGCCTCCGGACGAATCGACTCCTGCGTTAAGCACCCGACGGCGGCCTTGAGGGTCTGTTCTGACGGCACGTCCGCCAAAGACGCCAGCACAATTTTCTTTTCCTCTTCCCGAGGCGCCAGTCCCATCGCTTCCGCCAGCGTCGATGCCTTTTGCGGCATCGGCAGATTCGACTGTCGAACCATCCTCACATACGCCCGGAAGGCCAGAACGCGGCGCGACTCGGTCTTGCCTTCCGCAGACCATCGCTTCATTTCCTCTGTCACTTCCGGCCCGGGCCATTCAGTCAAGGCACGAAAAGCCGCCTCCTGAAGGTCCGTATTCTCCGACTGAAGCCCTTTCCGCAAAATCTCCAGAGAATCCGGATCGCCCAGACGTCCGAGGATTTGGTAAACAGCGGCGGTCTTCTGAGGACCAGCTCCGGCAAGCAGCGGCAAAAACGGCTTGGCGCGGCCTGTTCGTTCGGTCTGTTTGGAAGCCGCTGCGGCCAGCAGCCGGATAACCTCTGCATCCGCATTGTCAAGCAGATGAGTCATCTGCGGAATATCCTCCGGCCCTGCCAGAGCGGAAAGAGACTCCATCGCCACCCGACGGACGGGACGGCTGCCGACCGAGGCGGCTTTCAAAATCAGAGGAAAGGCTTCCCGTGTCCCCCGGCGTCCGGCGGCAAGAATCAGTTCATAGCTTTGAGCGGATTGAGTTTCCGCCGTAAAATCCATCTTTTCAAGCAATTGGGCAATAGCCGCATCCGTTTGGGGGTCCGGCAGACGTTCCAGAGCCGTCTGAGCCGCCTGACGAATCCGCCGTTCCGACGATTGAGCGGCTGTTTGTGCCAGGGGCTGAATACAGGAGGCATCCCCGACAACCGACAAGGCTTCCAGGGCCGCCAAAACCACCTCCGGTGACGAAGCGGAAAGAGCAGACAGGGCCGTTTCTTTGGCGGCAGAAGACTTTGTTTCACCCAAAGCCGTCAAAAATTGGATTTGCTGCCATTCCGGCAAAGAAGACATCATTTGTCGGGCTTTCTGAATGACAGCCGGACGATTCAGCCGACAGGCCCACAGCAGACAGACTGTCCGAATCTGTGCATCTGCATCCTCAAGGCCCTCCAGCATTAGACGGTCCGCCTGCTCCGGCGGAACAGACTGCAGAAGCCCCTGCAGGGCCGCTGAACGAAGCAGTCCGGACAAATCCTTTTTGGCATAAATCTTCTGAAAGAGCAGCGATGATTCCGCTGTTTTACCCGATTTGAGCAGATTTTCTCCGCAGGCTAACAAGGCATCATATGCTCTGGGCTTTAAATCCGGGAGAATCTTGTCCATCTGTTTTTCTATGGCAGCGGCAGCCTCAGGGGTTGCAATTTGTCCCAAAGCCGACAGGGCCGCCTCCGCTACTACCCGATTTTCATCCGCCGCAAAAGGAGCAATCGCTTCCACGGCTGTGCCGGTCCTGCGAAGTCCCAGCGACGTCAGCAGGCCAATCCGGACAGAAGCCTCCGAAGACGCCAGATGCTCCATCAGCACCTTATCGGCCTGCGCATCAGGAATCCGAACCAGGGCATACTGAGCCAGCGCTGCGGTCTTTGGGTCTTTCAAAAGTCCCGCCAGCACCGGAACAGACCGGGCCGAGCCGATAACACTCAGCTGCCGGCAGATAAAATCTTTCAGAGCAAACGAACAATCCGACTGGAGCATCTCCAGCAAAACCGATTCAGCCTTTTCCAGCTCCTCCGGCGAATCATAAACCGCTTGAATCTGATTCTCGATATCCGTCAGAACACGCCGGCTTTGACCGAAGTCATACTGCCGAGACTGCTCCAGAAGAGTCCGAAGCCCCGCTGCGTCCAGTGAGGCACTCATGCACACATTCGACAGAACAGCCAGAATTCCGAAATTCAGCATCCAGAAATTTTTTCTCATAGGATTCATTCCTTTCTACAGATGCCAGGGGCTTCGCATCGAACGGCCGAGCAGACGGGAGGCCTGCGGGTCATTCAAAATCGTTTCCGTTTTGGGGTCCCACTTGATTTTGCGGCCCAGAAGCATCGCAATCTCCCCCAACAAACCAACGGTAATCGAGCGGTGCGCGATTTCCGCCGGTGCCGCCGTCCTGCCCCGGCTTTTGATGCAGTCAATAAAATTGCCGTGATGACCGGAGGGGCTGAAAAACAGACGTGTTTCGTTCGGTCCGATTTTTTCCCGAAGAATTTTTGGGTCAGATGCCCTCAGAACATCGCCGCGGTCCACGTGTATCCAGCCGTGCTCACCGTACCAGACCGTCCCCATCCCTTTCGGCAGACGGGAGGCGTTGGCCACCTTCATCTGCAGTCCGTTCTCGTATCGGCACACGAACTCATATTCGTAGGGGGTATCATAAATGCCGTCCTGATAGTATTTGCCCTGCCCTTCGACCTCACAGGGACCTGTCAGGTCCAATCCAAGTCCCCAATGGGCAATATCAATGTGATGTCCCGCCCAGTCGGTCAACTGCCCGCCGGAATAGTCCATAATCCAGCGCCAATCCCAATGGACACTGCCGTGTCCGAAATCCTGATAGGGCCGCCAGGGAGCCGGTCCCAGCCACATCTCATAATCAAACCCGTTCGGCACGGGCAGAGGCCGAAAGGAAGGGCTGTTGGGGTTTCCATCCGGCAGCCCCACCTCCACATACGAGACCTTGCCGATGCGTCCGTTCCGGACCAGCTCGCAGGCCCGATGGAAATTGGCCAGCGAGCGCTGCCAGCTGCCCGTCTGCCAGATGATTTCGTATCGCCGGACCGCCTCACAAATCGCGCGTCCTTCCTGAATCGTTCGAGCCAGCGGCTTTTCGCCGTACATATCCAAACCGGCCTGCGCACAGGCAATGGAAATCGGCGCATGCCAATGGTCAGGCACGGCATGGCAGACAGCATCCAAATCTCCGCGGGCAATCAGTTGTCGAAAATCGCCGTACACCGCGCAGTCTTCATTTCCGTACTTGCGGTCGATTTCCTCCTTGAGGGTTCGGGCCCGCCGCAAATCCACGTCACAAACCGCGACAAACTGTACCTGGGGAAAATTGTAGAGAAACGTTTGGGCGTTCCCGGTTCCCATCGCCCCGCATCCGATAACCCCCATCGCAATTCGATTGCTCGGGGCCACGGTGCCGAACTTGCCGAGGGCGGAAGGACGAATCACATAGGGAAAAGCAATCATTCCCGCTGCAGCTCCGCAGGTCTTCAGAAACGCTCTTCGGCTGAACGGTTTTGACTCTTTCATCTTCGATTTTCCTTAAAGCGACCATGGACTCCGATACGAATGGCTGAGCATACGGTCGGCGGTTTCATCATTCAATATCTTTTCCGTCTTAGGGTCAAATCGAATTTTTCTTCCCAAAAGCATGGCAACCTGCCCCAAATGGCCGGGGGTGGCGGAACGGTGCGCCGTTTCACAGGGGGCCAGCGTTTGTCGCCGGCTTTTCACACAGTCCAGAAAATTGCGAACATGATTGGCCGCTCGAGGCAGATGCACTTCCGAAGGGCCGAATTGCTCCTGCAGCAGACGTTTCGGATGAGCATCCAGCTGTCCCCGAGTCACCCAGACCCAGCCGTCCGTTCCAATCCACCGAGTCCCCATGCGGATGTCATCATGCCCGCCGGCGATAATCATCTCAAATCCTTCGGCATATTTGGCGGTGAGCCGATAGCGGGTCGCCGTATTCCACAACCCATCTTTGGGAAACTCGCCGCTGCCTTCGATTTCAATCGGGGATGCATGGTCCAGATTCAGCCCCCAATGTGCAATGTCCACGTGATGACCGACCCAGTCCATCAATTGTCCGCCGCCGTAATCATAAATCCATCGCCAGTTTTTATGAACCCGGGCCGGACAATACGGAGCCCACGGAGCGGGCCCCAGCCAGGTTTCATAATCCAGCTGGGGCGGGGGCGGCCCCATCGTTTCCTGACCCTGGGTGCCGGCGAAATCCCGATGGCCGGAGGGCAGCCCCACTTCGACCATATGGATTTTGCCGATGCGGCCGTTTCGTATCAGTTCACAGGCAAAACGGAAATTGGATTCCGCCCGCTGCCAGCTGCCCGTCTGCCAGATGACGCCGTACCGCTGCACCGTATCGCAGAGAATCCGCCCTTCCCGGAGGGTGTGCGTAAGGGGTTTCTCGCCGTAAATATCCTTGCCGGCACGGGCGGCTGCCACGGCAGCCAGCGCATGCCAATGGTCCGGCAGGGCCAGCATCACGGCATCTATAGTTGGATCGGCCATCATTTCGCGATAATCGGTATAGGTCTTGCAGTCCTCATTGCTGTAGTACCGATTTACCTGTCTTCGGGCTTGTTCAAGATGGTTTCGGTCAATATCGCAGACCGCAACAACCCGGCAGTCGGATTCGGCCAGAAACGCCCGCAGGTTGGCCTCGCCCTGCCAGCCCATTCCGACACAGCCGACGGTAATGCGATTGCCGGGTGAAACAGCCCCCTGACGTCCCAGTGCAGACGGACGTATCCAATAAGGAAAACCAATCACCCCCGCCGCCGCTATCCCCGCATTCCGGAGAAAATCCCGGCGGTTTATGGCAGAACCGCTCATAAAATCCTTTCTGCTTGAACCCAGTCAGGTCCGGTCGAAGGCCGCATCGAAGGCCACCTTCGAAGGAGCAAAATCAATCTTTTTCACAAATGCACACGCTTCTTTTGCCCCGTGCATTCGATCCATCCCGCTGTCTTCCCATTCGACGGACAGCGGCCCCTGGTAGCCGATTTGGTTGAGCGTTCGAATAATTTCCTCAAAATTAATGCCCCCATGTCCCAGGGAACGGAAATCCCAACCCCGCCGCGGGTCTCCGAAATTCAGATGCGAGCTGAGAATGCCGCTCCGGCCGTCCAGCTGCAGAGCGGCATCCTTCATATGCACATGATAAATCCGGTCGCCGAACTCCTTCAGAAAACAAACCGGATTGACCATCTGCCAGTGGAGATGACTGGGGTCAAAGTTAAACCCGAATGTCTCCCGATGGCCGATTGCCTCCAGGGCCCGCCTGGCCGTGTAAATGTCAAAGGCGATTTCCGTCGGATGCACTTCGAGGGCAAACTTCACCCCGCATTTGTCGAACTCATCCAGAATCGGATTCCACATCTTGGCAAAATATTTGAAGCCGTCCTCAATCATTTGTTCCGTAACGGGCGGGAAGCTGTACAGCAGATGCCAAATTGACGAGCCGGTAAAGCCGTTGACCACTTTTACCCCCATATTTTGAGCGGCTTTGGCGGTTTTCTTCATCGTTTCAACCGCCCAGGCCCGTTTCTTTTCCGGATTGCCCGCACAGTCCGCCGGAGCAAAAGCATCGGAACGGCTGTCATTGTTCAGGTCGCAAACCAGCTGGCCCGCCAAATGGTTGCTGATGGCAAACAGCTGCAGTTTGTGCTTTTCAAGGATGGCCCTCTGTTTTTTGCAGTAGGAGCTATCTTCCGCCGCCTTCCAGACGTCCAGATGGTCGCCCCAGCAGGCCAGTTCCAGTCCGTCATATCCAAACCCGGCCATAATTTCAGCCAGTTTTTCCAGCGGCAAATCCGCCCACTGCCCTGTGAAAATCGTTACAGCTCGTGCCATAGGTCCGCTCTCCTGTCCTATTTCTTAAACGGGGTCCATTTTTGTTTGCTTTTCGCACTGGCCAGAAGCGTATCCAAAAACAGCATTCCGCGAAGTCCGTCATGGACATCCGGGAAATCGAGGGCCAGCGGGTCCGGTTTGCGTCCTTCCATTCTGGCCCGGACCGCATCCGCAAAGTTGCAGTAAATATTGGCAAAGGCCTCGATAAAGGCCTCCGGATGCCCAAACGGAAGGCGTGTCGCCCGGGCGGCGGCGGGACTGTAGGCGGCCACATAGTCATTGCCCCGCTTCCAGACCTGCATCGGCTTGCCCATCGGTTTAACATACAGATAGTTGGGATGCTCCTGATGCCATTCCAGACCGCCCTTCTCGCCATAAATCCAGATGGCCAGGTTATTTTCCTCGCCGACGGAAATCTGGCTGGCATGGAGAACCCCTTTGGCCCCGTTGTTAAATTTCACCAGACAGTTGACGTCATCATCCAGTTTCCGCCCCTTAACAAAGGTCGTCAGTTCCGCACACAAATGGGTCATTTTCAGACCCGTAATGTATTCCGAAAGATTTTCGGCATGGGTTCCGATGTCGCCGCCGCAGCCGCTTCCGCCGCTCTGCTTGGGATCGGTTCGCCAGGAGGCCTGCTGCTGTCCTGTGCGCTCCAGCGCCGTGGCCAGCCAGCCCTGCGGATACTGCACAATAATCTTGCGTATTTTGCCCAGTTCGCCGTTTTTAACCATATCCCGAGCTAATTTGACCATCGGATAGCCGGTATAGTTGTGCATCAGACCAAAAACCCGCTTGGTCTTTTGAACAATCTGCACCAGACTGCGGGCCTCCTGAACCGAAATTGTCATCGGCTTTTCACACATCACATGAAATCCGGCCTCCAGCAAATCGCGAGCGATAGGATAATGCCAGTTGTTGGGTGTGGTAATCGCGACAAAATCCATCCGCTCCCCCTCCGGCAGCTTCAGCTCCTGCTCGATCATTTCCTGATAGCAGCTGTAGCAGCGTTTCGGGTCTAAATAGAGCACTTTGCTCATCTGCTTGGATTTTTCAGGATTGATATCAAAAGCACCTCCCACCAATTCGATTTGACCATCCATTCTGGCCGCCTTGCGATGAACCTCCCCAATAAATGCTCCCGGTCCCCCGCCGACCATTCCCATCCTGAGTTTTCTGCCGAGCACCATAATGTCTCCTTTCTATTGCCGTTTCTGTATAGTAAACGACTTTTCATCAGGAGTTTTCTAACATATTTGTATAATTTTTTAAACAATCAATTTCAAATTGTCTGCAAAATCCCTCATTTTGCCGTGCTCTAATTCTTGAAATCGTAAGAAATTAGGGTTGATAAACATCGCGGCCCGCAAAAAAAATTGCAAAAAGAAATGGTTCTGTTATATCTTTTCTGCTGTGAAAGCCGTTCGAATTCACCAATTTGGACCTCCGGAAGTAATGCAGACGGAAGAGGTGAGCCCTCTAAAGCCTGCCTCCGGACAGATTCTGATTGAGGTTAAAGCCGTCGGCGTCAATCCAGTCGATACCTATATCCGCTCCGGAAATTACCCCGTAAAGAAAGAACTCCCCTTTACTCCGGGCTTTGATGCGGCGGGGGTCGTGCTGGAGGTCGGCTCAGAGGCCGGTCCCTTGCAACCCGGCCGGCGGGTTTATACGTCGGGCTCCCTGAGCGGCACCTATGCCCAGCAGGCCCTCTGTCTGCCCAAACACCTTCATCCCCTTCCGGACACCGTCTCCTTCGAAGAGGGGGCCGCCCTCGGCATTCCATACGGGACGGCCTGGCGGGCCCTGTTTCAGCGAGCCCGGGCAGTCAGCGGCCAATGGGTTCTGATTCACGGAGCCAGCGGCGGAGTGGGCATTGCGGCGGTTCAGTTAGCCGTTTCGGCCGGCCTGCAGGTGATTGGAACAGCCGGTACGGAAGAGGGCCGGCAGCTGGTTCTCCAACAGGGGGCTCAATACGTTTTTGACCACAATGACCCCGGCCATTTTGAGAAAATTCTCGACCTGACCGGCGGGGTGGACATTGTGCTGGAAATGCTGGCCAACGTCAATCTGGACCGGGATATGGAAATCATGGCCAAAGGCGGCCGGCTGGTGATTATCGGTTCCCGCGGACGCATCGAAATCGACCCCCGAAAGGCCATGTCCAAAGAACTCAATCTTCACGGTCTGATGCTGATGAATGCCTCCGCCGAAGAATCACACGAGATTTATGCGGGCATTGAAAAGGCGCTAATTCAGGGCAAAATCAAACCGGTCATTGCCTCGCGGCTGCCTCTGGAAGAAGCGCCGAAGGCCCATCGGCAAATTCTCGAATCCGCCCATCTTGGGAAAATCATCCTGCTGCCCTGACCGGCTACGCCGCCGCGGCGATTTTCTCAAACCGGAAATGACGGCCGTCAGCGTCGATGCGGATTTTGTCTCCTTCATTAAATTTGCCCGCAATCAACTCCGCCGCCAGCGGGTTTTCCAGACGTTGCTGAATCACCCGTTTGAGCGGGCGAGCCCCGAAAGACGGCTCGTAGCCCTCATCCATCAGCAGCTGCTTGGCGGCCTCCGTAAATTCCACCTCCAGATTCCGGCCTTTGAGCCGTTCGGCCAGATACCGCAGCTGAATATCCACAATCTGCTTCAGATGCTCCCGACGGAGCATATGGAAGATGATAATCTCATCAATCCGGTTCAGAAACTCCGGCTTAAAGTGCTTCTTGAGGGCTTCTTTGACATGGGCCTCAATCTCCCAATCCGCCCCCTGCTCTTCCGTCAGCTGCAGAATCTGCTGGCTGGCAAAATTGCTGGTCATAATTATCACGGTATTCTTGAAATCGACCGTTCGGCCTTTTCCATCCGTCAGACGCCCGTCATCAAAGACCTGCAGCAGCACATTAAAGACATCCGGATGAGCCTTTTCGATTTCATCCAGCAGCACAACCGAATAGGGTTTTCGCCGCACGGCCTCTGTCAGCCGTCCGCCCTCTTCATACCCGACATACCCGGGCGGAGCCCCAATCAGGCGGGCCACCGAATGCGGCTCCATAAACTCGCTCATGTCAATCCGAATCATGCTGTTGGGGTCATTGAACAGAAACTCCGCCAGCGCTTTGGCCAGCTCGGTTTTTCCGACCCCCGTGGGCCCCAGGAACAGGAAAACCCCGATCGGCCGGTTCGGGTCTCCCAGTCCGGCACGGTTGCGCCGGACGGCATTGCAGATGGCCGAAACCGCCTCTTCCTGTCCGACGACGCGCTGCCGGATTTCCTCCTCCATTTTCATCAGACGCTGACGCTGTCCGGCCATCAGACGGGAAACCGGAATGCCTGTCCATTTGCTGACCACCTGAGCGATATGTTCTTCCGTTACTTCGTTGCGAATCATTGAAGAGCCGTTCGCCTTGGCCAGTTTCTCTTCCGCCTCTGAAAGCTGTTTGCGCAGGCCGAGAATGGTCTCGTATTTCAGGCGTGCCGCTTTTTCCAGGTCCCCGCGCCGCTGGGCCTCTTCAAATTCCGCCTGCGCAGCGGCAATCTGCTCCTTGAGTTTTTTCACTCGCTCGATGACGCCTTTTTCGGACTCCCAGCGGGCCGTCAGTTCCGCATCCTGGGCCTTCAGCTCCGCCAGCTGCTTTTCGGTTTTATCCAGCTGCCGCCGGCTGGTTTCATCTGTTTCCTTCTTCAGGGCCTGACGCTCAATCTCCAGCTGCATAATTTTCCGCCGGAGGGAATCCAGTTCAGAAGGCAGGGAGTCATTTTCAATCCGCAGACGGGAAGCGGCCTCATCAACCAAATCGATGGCTTTATCCGGCAAAAACCGGTCGGAAATATACCGATTCGACAGTGTCGCCGCCGCCACAAGGGCCGCATCCGTAATCCGAACACCGTGGTGGGCATCATAGCGGTCCTTGAGCCCCCGCAGAATGGCAATCGTTTCTTCAACCGTCGGCGGGTCCACCATTACCGGCTGAAAACGCCGTTCCAGGGCAGCGTCTTTTTCAATGTATTTGCGGTATTCGTCCAGCGTCGTAGCGCCGATGCAGCGCAGCTCTCCCCGGGCCAAAGAAGGCTTCAGCAGATTGCCGGCATCAACAGACCCTTCGGCCCTGCCCGCCCCGACAATCGTATGCAGTTCGTCAATAAACAGAATAATGCGGCCCTGTGAATCGATAACTTCTTTGAGCACCGCTTTGAACCGCTCTTCAAACTCTCCGCGGAACTTGGTTCCGGCAACCAAAGCCCCCATATCCAGGGCAATAATGCGTTTGTCTTTCAGTCCGGCGGGTACATCGCCGGCCACAATCCGCTGGGCCAGTCCCTCTACAATCGCCGTTTTTCCAACCCCCGGCTCCCCAATCAGGACCGGGTTGTTCTTGGTTCGCCGATTCAGCACCTGCATGCAGCGGCGAATCTCCTCATCCCGGCCGATGACCGGGTCCAGCCTGCCCTTACGGGCCAGCTCAACCAAATCGATGCCGAACCGCTCCAGGGCCTGATATTTGCTTTCGGGATTGTCGTCTGTTACCTTCCGGTCCCCTCGAATCTCTTTCAATGCCTTTTCAATGGCTTGAGGGGTAATTGAATTCACGGACAAAATCTCTTTGGCATCACTCTGAATATCCGCCAATGAGAGCAGAAGATGTTCCGTGCTCAGATATTCATCCCCCATCCGGTCGGCTCGGTTTTGCGCATCGAGGATAATCTGCTGATAGGCCGAATCCGGCAGAATCTGTCCGGAGACCTTGCCTTTCGGCAGACGATTCATTTCACTTTCCGTCATTTGCCGGATTCGTTCAGTCCGGCTGCCGATTTTCTTCAAAATCAAAGGCACCATCCCCTCTTCATCCGAAAGCAGCGCAAAAAGAAGATGCAGCGGCGAAAGAACCGTATGCGAACGGGCCATCGCCACCTGCTGGGATGTCGCCAATGCTTCCTGTGCCTTGAGTGTAAACTTATCGAATTTCATAAACTCCCTTCCTTTCCTTACGGTTGC
Organism: Anaerohalosphaeraceae bacterium; assembly: GCA_037479115.1. NCBI lineage: Bacteria > Pseudomonadati > Planctomycetota > Phycisphaerae > Sedimentisphaerales > Anaerohalosphaeraceae > Anaerohalosphaeraceae bacterium. Next base: position 52,044 of record JBBFLK010000006.1, read on the forward strand.
AGAAAGGAAAGAGCAAACGCTGTGCCCAAATCAAAACAACACATAAGATTTTATAAATAAAAAGCTTACAAACAGAAGGGGGCTGCAAACCGGTCTGCCATTTTGGCAGGAGAGGAATGAAGCGCACAAAAAAGGGACTTTTCACAAGTCCCTTTCGTTCAGAAAAAGAAAAAGAGAAAGGTTTTATTTGTTCTGCAAACGGGTCCGCAGGCAAAGCTGGACCATTTCATCCAGCTGCTGGGCAATTCGCTGAACATCTTCGGCTTTTACCGTCTCCTCCAGGTCTTTGGCCTTTTCCGTGAAAACAGGAAACCCTGCAAAACCGCCCAAACCCTTTAAGGCATGGGCCTTAAAGGCCAGCTCTTTCCAGTCCCTCTTTTCAAAGGCCTTACGCATTTCTTCAATCTTGGCCGGCAGATTTTCTACAAACGTTTCTACGGCCTTTTGATAGTCCGGGTCCCCCTCGAGAAAAGAGAGGATTTCTCCGCCCGTTTCCGCCGCTTTCAGCTGCTTTTGCTGAGCCAGCAGCCGCCAGACTTTCCGCTGGAGCCGTTCCCGGCTGATAGGTTTCCCCAAACAGTCATTGCACCCGGCATCCAGGGCCTTTAAATCATCGCCTTTTTGTCCGGACGCCGTCATCGCCAGAATGGGGGTTTTCTGATTGAACGAATCGGCACGAATCTGACGAATCGCCTCAAAACCGTCCAGAATCGGCATCTGAAGGTCCATCAGGATCAAATCAAATTTTTCCTTCCGGCACAGCTCCACCGCTTCCTGACCGTTGGTGCATTGCATGCACACGCACCCCATTTTTTTCAGCAACACCTCCAGCAGGGCTCGGTTTTCCTGAACATCGTCCACCAGAAGAACACGGGCGGTGTCGGAAACGAGGTTGCCTTTTTTCGGCTCTTTTTCGGAAGTCTGGCTCTGAACTTCCGAAGATGAAGAAGGGGATTGTGAACCTGATTCTGAAAACACAAAGGAAAAACAGGTATGCCCTTCCTGAGAAGCCGTCATCTCCAACCGGCCGCCCAGTAAAGCAATCAGTTTGGCGCTTAGACGCAGGGGCATTGCGATTTGCGACAGCTGCTCATCCCGCCCCCAGATGCTGGCGGAGGTTTTCGGGTCCAGAACGGACTGAATACGCTCCGGAGCAGGCCGCCATCCGGTATCGATTACAGAAATCATCACCTGCCCATTCTCTTTTTGCACCCGGACCCTGACAGTCCCCTGCCGGGTTCGAATCAGAGCCTGCTGAAGCAGGGCATTCAGGGCCTGTCCCAGTCTGGCCTCATCGGTTGAAAAACTGCTCGGGACATTCTCCTCCATCTCCAGGGACAACACGACTCCCTGCTCCTGAGCACAAGGGCGATGCGTGTCCAGAATCTTTTGAAGAAATGCTCGTATCTCTACCGGAGTTTTCACAAGACTCATTTTGAACTCCTAAGCCGTTTGCTGTTTGCCCGCTCAATATCCAACAGAAAAATCGACTGTTTCGGCTGCCCGCTTAATCAGTTTTTCGGCCGGATTTGGACCTGTTCCGGAGCTGAACTGTCGCCTTCATGGTCCTATAAATTAGGTCGATACGAAGAATGAAAAACCTGCCTTGTTGTTTTTGAAAAGTCCTTTGGCTATACTGCCGATAGCTCTTTAATAATTCCGGATATTTTCATCAAACTTTCTTCTGATTATGGAAAGGGGTTATTGTATGCTTTTATTATTATTTATCCGAGTTCTGTTTCTGATTACCGCCACCGCTTTTCTGCTGATCGGACTGAACAACAGGGCCAGAAGCCCGCAGGATATCCAGATTTTTGTCATCGGCCTTGTGGTTATGATTCTGGCAATTCTGGTCGAATGGCTGACCCCCAAAAAAACGCTCTCAGCCCTGGCGGGGATTTTCTTCGGACTGCTGGTCGGTATGCTGATCAGCTGGGCTATGTCGCGGGTTCTGGAGATGCTTAACCTGCTCTTTTTCAAATTAGAGGCCGATACGCTCCAGATTGCCACCTGGCTGATGGGGGTGTGTATCTGTTATCTGACCATCAGTCTGGTGATACGCACCAAAGATGATGTTCGCTTTGTGATTCCCTATATTGAGTTTTCTCGTCAGACCAAGGGTTTGCGGCCTTTGGTTCTGGATACCTCCGTCATCATCGACGGACGGATAGCCGACATTGCGGAAACCAAGCTGTTTGACGCCCCGCTGATTGTGCCGCGGTTTGTTCTGAATGAGCTTCAGCTGATTGCGGACTCTCCGGAAAAAATCAAGCGCAATCGCGGCCGGCGCGGTCTGGATATGCTTAACAAACTCCAGAACAGCACCATTGTCGAAGTGAAAATTGATGATACACCCCCGCCGGGAATTGAAGACAACGCCGGCGTGGACCAAAAACTGATTGCCTTTACAAAAAACTGCGACGGCCGGCTGGTTACAAACGATTTCAATCTGAACAAGGTGGCAACCCTGCGGGGCGTGGACGTCATCAACATCAACGACCTGGCCAACGCTTTGAAAACCGTCACCCTGCCCGGCGAAACGATGCGGGTCAAAATCATCCGGCTTGGGGAAGAACCCACGCAGGGCGTCGGATATCTGGATGACGGCACGATGGTTGTGGTCGAAGGAGCCAACAGCAAAATCGGCCAAACCATTTCCTTTACCGTTACCAGTTCACTCCAAACCTCGGCCGGGCGGATGATTTTCGGCAAGTTCGAAAACGGACCAGTCTCCGCCAATACCTGACCAGTCAGCCGGTGGGATGACCTTGACTTCGCAGAAACAGCATTTCCGGTTCGACGATACACCCGAACGGGCAGGAACGGATTCTCTCAAATGGGCCCGGTATGCCGGACACGATGTGATTCCGATGTGGGTGGCGGATATGGATTTTCCCTCGCCGCCGGCTGTTTTGGAGGCCCTCCGGAAACGAGTTGAACACGGGATATTCGGCTATGCTGCCGCACCGCCGCAGGCCGCAGAGGCCGTCTGCCGATGGGTCCAAACCCGATACGGATGGGACATTCAGAAGGAATGGATTGTCTGGCTGCCGGGGCTGGTGTGCGGACTGAATGTCGTCTGCCGGGCTTTCGCAGAACCCGACAAAGAAGTCGCTGTTTTGACACCCGTCTATCCGCCTTTTTTGACGGCTCCCGTCTATTCCGGCAGAAAACTTCTCCGATGTCCGCTTCGAAAAACGCCCGACAGATATGAAATCGATTTCGAGCAGCTGGAACAAACCATCAGTCCGGCAACACGGGTCCTTCTTTTCTGCCATCCGCATAATCCGGTCGGACGCGTTTGGGAGCGGGCGGAATTGGAAAAACTGGCCGAGCTGTGCCTGCGCAAAAACCTGGTGCTTTGTTCCGATGAGATACACGCGGATTTGATTCTGGATGAAACCAGCCGGCATATCCCAACCGCCTTCCTATCGGCAGAAATCGCCCGGCAGACCATTACGCTGGCATCCCCAAGCAAAACCTTTAATCTGCCCGGACTGGGCTGTGCTTATGCCGTCATTCCCAATATTGAACTTCGGCACCGTTTCCTGCGTACGATGCGGGGAATTGTCCCGCATGTCGGTCCATTCGGATATACGGCCTGCATCGCCGCCTATCAGGAAGGGGCTGAATGGCTCGACAGTCTGCTCAAGTACCTCCGAAGCAATCGTGACTTGCTGTGCCAAACCATCAACTCTCTGCCCGGCTTGTCCGTAATCCCCCCGCAGGCAACCTATCTGGCTTGGATAGACTGCCGAGGATTAGGACTATCGAATCCTGCAGAGTTTTTTGAAGAGGCCGGGGTCGGGCTTTCAGATGGGGCGGAATTCGACGGTCCGGGATACGTTCGGCTGAATTTTGCCTGCCCGAAAAGCCGGCTTCAGGAAGCCCTGCACCGAATCCGAAAAGCCGTCTCCAACCATACGATATAAAGACCGGTTCAGGATTCTTTGCAGCGGCAGACGACCTTCTGACAAAGCACGATATTCTGACATTCGCCCCGCTCAAAGGCCGATACATTCTCCAGGGTCGTTTCCGCAATCGCTGTCAGGGCGTTTTGGGTAAAAAAGGCCTGGTGTCCGGTTACAACCACATTCGGAAACATCAGCAGCCGGGCAAAGACATCGTCCTGAATAATCTGATTGGACAGGTCTTCAAAAAACAGGTCTGCTTCTTCCTCATAGACATCCAGCCCCAGATAGCCGATTTTGCCGCTTTTAAGGCCTTCGATGGCCGCTCGCGTATCGACCAGTGCCCCGCGGCTGGTATTAATCAGCATGACCCCATCCTGCATTTTGGCGATGGACTCCGCATTAATTAAATGATACGTCTGCGGAGTCAGGGGGCAATGCAGCGTGATAATCCGGCACAGTCGATAAATATCATCCATGGAAACATATCGGACCCCCAGTTCGAGGCACTCCGGATTGGGCTGAAGGTCATACGCATACAGAATGCACCCGAACCCATTCAGAATACGGGCCACGACAGAGCCGATTTTGCCGGTGCCGACAATTCCGGCCGTTGTCCCGTGCAAATCAAAGCCCAGCAGCCCTTCCAGCGAAAAATTGCCCTCCCGGACGCGCATATGCGCCCGATAAATCTGACGATTCAGAGCCAGCATCAGCCCGACGGTATGCTCCGCCACTGCATAAGGCGAGTAGGCAGGCACCCGAACAACAGAAAGTCCCCACTTTTCCGCCGCCGCCAGGTCCACATTATTGAAACCGGCGCAGCGCAGGGCAATCAGCCGCACTCCCAGCTCAGAAAGGGCCCTGATGACTTCCGCATTGAGCTCATCATTGACAAATACACAAACCGCTCCGCTGCCGGCCGCCAGGGAAACCGTTTCGGCATTGAGACGCTCTTCAAAAAAGACCAGCTCATGGCCGAAGGCTTGATTGGCCTGCCGGAAGGAACGTTCTGTATACGGTTTGTTGCTGAAAACTGCTATTTTCATCGGGGTTTCTCCGATTAACACGCCAAACTTTGTCCTAAATATATTCTACATAAAAAATGGAAGCGGGTTCGCTTCCATTGACAAAACAGCCAATCAACGTCTTAAAGCTACTCCTTGTAACTTTGGAGAAGCCCCCTCAATTTCTCCAGGTCCACAGAACGCTGGAAAAGCGGCCGGGTGTCTGTTTCATAAATCCCGGCGGCCTGGTTATAGGGGACCTTGTTGGGATTGATATAGAAAATCCCCAGCGGAAGTTTCCCTCCCTCACTTTCTTCAATCGCCCGGGAAAAAGCCGCCCGCCGATCCAGCGGATTGTGGTCTTCCAGCCAATACGTACTCTCCTTAAACCACTGATAGGTATTGACCTTGTTGAAGGTCACACAGGGCTGAAGGATATCGACAAGAGCATATCCCGGATGCCGGATGGCTTGTTTGAGGATTTCTTTGGTGCGTTCGGCCTCGCCGATAAAGGTTCGGGCAACAAATGAGGCATCCAGCGCAATGGCTACAGCCAGCGGATTAAAAGGCTCATTGATAACGCCGGCCGGCTGAACCGGAGTCTTAAACCCGCGCCGACTGGTCGGGGAGGCCTGCCCTTTCGTCAGCCCATAAACCATATTGTTATGAACAATGTTCGTGATATTGGGATTGCGGCGGATGGTGTGCATAAAGTGGTTTCCACCTTCGCCGTACATATCGCCGTCGCCGCTTTCGGCGATCACCGTCAGATTTGGATTGACGGCAGAAATCGCAAACGCCGCCGGCAGCGCCCGCCCGTGCAGACCGTTGAAGTAATGGCAGTTGAAATAATGCGGCAGTTTGGCGGCCTGCCCAATCCCTGAAACCATAACCAGATTGTGCGGGTCTATATCCAGTTCCGCCAGGGCCTTCTGCAGCACGCGCAGAATCCCGTAGTTGCCGCAGCCGGGACACCAGGCAATATCCAGCTTGCCAGGATAAAATACTTTTTCATCCAGCATTATTTCAAAATCTCCTTGAGCCGTCGGACAACCTCTTCAACCGTAAAGGCCGCTCCGTTGTATTTGAGAATTCTGTGGGTGATTTCGACATCCGCATACGCTTTCAGAAGCCGGGCAAACTGCCCGCCGGCATTGCCTTCTAAGCAGATTCTTGTTCGGGCCGGAGCCAGAATCGCAGCTGTGGAAGGGTGCAGCGGAAATACCTGCGGAAAATGCACCAGCCCTACGTCCTCGCGTCCGAGGACCTCAAGGGCTTCCTGAACAATCGGCAGCGTGGAGCCCCAGCAGATAACCAGGTGTTCTTTCTTCGGAGCCGGCCGCACCATCGGAGCGATTGCCTGCTCAATCAGGAATTTCTCTTTGCTCCGGCGTTTTTCAACCATTTTGGTTCGAAGATTCAGGTCTTCCGTAATCCGGCCGAACTCATCGTGTTCATCGCTGTCCACCGCGACCAATCCCCGGCCCAATCCCGGAATGCCGCGCGGCGAGAGTCCCGATTCCGTCAGAGCAAATCGGAGATACCCTTCCTGCGTTTCAACAAAATGATGATTTACCCGGACATCGGAAAGGTCAAAGGGCTCCGTATTGTAGTAGGTATCGGCCAGATACTGGTCTGTCAGAACGAATACGGGCACCTGGAATTGGTCGGCCAGGTCAAAGGCGTGTCTGGTCAGCTCAAAGGCCTGCTGCAGATTGCCCGGCGCCAGAATGGCCCGCGGGAACTCTCCGTGTCCGGCATACAAGGCCAAATCAAGGTCGGCCTGCTCCGTTCGGGTCGGCAGGCCGGTCGCCGGTCCGGGCCGCTGGGCCAAGTGAATCACCAGCGGGCTTTCGAGCATGCCCGCCAGACTGAACCCTTCCGTCATTAAAGCAAAACCGCCGCCGGAGGTGCTGGCAATGCCTCTGGCTCCGGCATACCAGGCCCCCAGAGCCATATTAATCGCCGCTATTTCATCCTCGGCCTGCTCGACGACAACCCCGAATCGTTTCCCATGTTTGGCCAGAAACGTCAGGAGCCCCGTCGAAGGCGACATCGGATAGGCCCCGATGAAATTGCATCCCCCTGCCAACGCCCCGAAACCAACGGCCTCTATACCTTCCATGACGATTTGGTTTTTGACACGCGAGTCGGGTTGGAGACGAATATCCAATAGACCGGACTGGACCAGACGAAGCCCCTGCTCAAAACCGGCCCGGATGGCTTTTTTGTTTTCCTCTACGATTTTTTGTTCCTTGCCGGCGAAACGCTTCTGAACAAAATCCTCCAGTGTCGCTCCTTCAACATGAAAAACAGCCCCCAGCAGCCCTACGGCCACCGTATTCGAATAAAGTTTATTGCCGATAGCCGAAGCAATCTGCTCAAAAGAGATATCTATGGTCCGGATTCCAGCCGGTATTTCCTGTTCAAACTGTTCCTTTTCTCCGAGGATGATGGTGGTAGGACTGATTCGTTCGGAAACATGGCTGACTCCGCCGGGGGCTAAAGCCAAAAGCAAATCAATCCGCTCTACCGGTGCCGAAACCGGAACGGACCCGACACGCAGACTGGTGGAATTCATCCCCCCGCGGACACGGGACATATATTCTTTGGTGGCAAAGATATGGTATCCTGCGGATTTGAGAATTTTCACAAGGGCCTGCTCAACCGTCTGGATGCCCATGCCTGCAGGCCCAACCAAGACAACAGAATAATCTTTATGCTCCGTATTCACTGAGCCCTCACTGCTGAATTCAGACAAAAGTTTACTTCTTCTTTTTGTACAGACAAACAAAAAAACTGTTCAGATTTTATGAATCCAAAATGCACACAGAAACAACGGAAAACAAAAAACGCCCTATCTCATTTATTTATAAATAGATACGAAACTTCGAAACGAACTTTCAGTTCCGATTTTCTTTGAACCGCAACGCCTTTCCCGCAGGAAATGGACATGGATTTCCTAAAAAAGACTTGAATGACAGTCAACCCTGCCGCTATATCCGAAACACCCGTGGAGAAACTGAAAAAGCATTCGGAAGCGATTTTTAACCGGAAAGACGGCTTGATGTCGAAAAGATAAGAAATGAGCATGATGCTTTCAAAAACAGTCAAAAAAAATCCGCCGAAGAAAATATACGGGTGGCGGGAAAAACCGACCTCCCCTATCGGGGATATCGGCATTGAAATCGTCGTTCTGCTTTTGATGGCCACCGGAACGGTCTTTGTTTACTCTGCCGGAGCCACGCTGAATCCTATTTTGGAAAGGGCTCATTTCTATGAGACCCCTATGTTCAAACAAATTGTTTTTTTCCCGCTGGCCGTCGGCGTTCTGCTGCTGATGAGACAGGTCAATTATCAGTGGTTTCATCTGCGGCGTCCTCTCTGGAAATCCCTGACATTTTATCTGGTCATTGTGAGTTTTCTCCTTCTGGTTGCTGTGCTTTTATTTGGACAGGAACGAAACCAATCCAAACGCTGGCTGGACCTGATGCCCGGACCGGGGTATCTGAGCTTTCAGCCGTCCGAGCTGGCCAAATGGGTGATGATATTGTTTACGGCCGCCTATCTGGACAAAGTCGGCGATGAAATTCGGTTTTTCACAAAACGGTTTCTTCCGCTTTGCAGTATTGTCGGCCTGGCCGTCTTTCTGATTGTTATTGAAGACTTTGGAACCGCCGCCTTTATCGCCCTGATTGTTTTCCTGCTGCTGTGGCTGGGCGGAGCCGCCTGGTGGCATCTGATATCCCCCTTGGTTCTGGCCTTGCCGGGTTTCTTTGCCGCCGTGATGATTTCGCCGACCCGAATCAACCGCATTAAAAGTTTTTTCTCGTATCTGTTTGATGAACAGGGACTTCCTTACCAGGCCCAGCAGTCGCTGAAAGCCATCAGTACAGGGGGATTGTGGGGTGCCGGCTTAGGCCGCGGAGTCTTCAAATACGGCCACTTGCCCGAAGACACCACCGACTTTATTTTTGCCGTGATTTCGGAGGAACTGGGCTTTATCGGAGCGATGTGGGTTCTGCTCTTGTTTATCCTTTTCGTTCTTTTCGGTCTTCGAATCATCCTGCGATGTGAGGACCGATTCGGAAAGCTGCTTTCCGCGGGCATTGTTTTTGCAATCAGTATTCAGGCGGCTGTGAACATCGGTGTCGTCACTGTGGTGCTGCCGACCAAAGGCATTCCTCTGCCGTTTGTCAGCGCAGGCGGAACGAGTCTGCTGCTGACGGCGGCCGCCACCGGACTTTTGCTGAATATCGCCCGACAATCTTCCGAATCCGAGGAGCTTCCAAACCCGTGAATTCCGGCCAGATTCAGCATATTTTTTTTGCCGGCGGCGGAACAGGCGGCCATTTGTATCCGGCCCTGGCCGTCGCAGAAAGAATCCAGGAACAATATCCCAACACGGAAATTACTTTTTTCTGCAGCCCTCGCGAAGTGGACGCCAAAATTTTAAGCCCGAGCAGATTTAATTTCCTGCCCCTGCCTGCTGTGGGACTGTCGAAATCTCCGTTACAGGCCATCCGCTTTTTTGGGCAGTTTTTGAAAAGTTATTATTTTACAAAGGAAATCCTTCGTCCGGTGCGGTCTGAAGCCGCCGTTGTCGGAACGGGCGGTTTTGTCTGCGCACCGGCCGCGGCGGCGGCTCGCTCTCTGCACATCCCCATCTTTTTAATCAATGTGGACAGTGTACCCGGCAAAAGCAACCGACTGACGGCTCGCTTTGCCCGGCGGATTTTCGTCCAATTCGAGCAAACTCGGAACTGTTTCGGCCGCTTCAGCGAACGGGTCGATGTGGTCGGCTGTCCGCTTCGGAAAGACTTTTTTGCCCCGCCGGAAAATATTCACAAAGCATACGATTTAGACCCGAACAAAAAGATTCTGCTGATTACGGGGGCCTCCAGCGGCTCGATGAGCATCAATCAGGCCGTCCTGGAGATTCTTCCCTCCCTGGAGCGGTTCGCTGCAGATTGGCAGGTCGTTCATCTGACGGGCATGGCTCATTATCAGTGGGTGCGTACGCAGGCCGGCAATCCGGCTGTTCTCTATCGGGCGATTGATTACTGTCATCAGATGCCCGCCCTGCTGAAGGCCTCTTCGCTGGTTGTAGGGCGTGCCGGAGCCGTCAGCATAGCGGAATATGCCACGGCGGGTGTGCCGGCCGTCTGCCTGCCCTATCCGTATCACAAAGACCGGCACCAGTTTCTGAATGCCAAACCGCTGGCCGACGCAGGCGGTGCCATCATTATCGAGGACGACATTCGGCAGCCCTCCAGGACCCGACAGGCCCTTTCCCAGACCCTCACGGACCTGATGAGCAGCCCGCAGAAACTGGCTCGAATGGCGGCTGCCGCCAAAACACTCGGACGGACAGACGCCGCCGAACGGATTGTCCGCTGTCTGTTCGAATAACGGCTGTGGGAAATCAGGAAACTCCGGCCATCGCCTTTCGGGTATCCATCATCCATTTGTACCGCCCGAAAATCTGGAAAATCGGCGCTGTGCACAAAAACAGATTCGGGAAAACGGGCGGAAGAGGAATCTGCCACGGATACCGGGAAGACACATACACCAGATAGCCCAGCGGGCTGAAAACGGACAGGTATTCCGAGTCAAAAAGCCCCGAAAGGATAAACGGCAGAAACAGATACAAAACTATTACAAACCCTGTCAAAAAAATGATTTTGGAATGGCTCTTATAAAACACAACCGTCAGCTCCAACAGCCCCAGCCACACCAGATAAAACGTAAATACAACCCCGGCAAAAAGCAAGAACGGCGCTGCTGACAGCGCAAACAAACGGCACACCGCCAGACAAAATCCCAGCCAAATCAGATAAATCAGGACCGACAGCAACGGATTGGAACGGCGAAGCAGTTCGAAAACCGACAGTTTCTCGGTCGGAAATCCTCGCGATAATTCAAGATATTTTTCGTAGGTTCGGCAGGCCCCTGTCGGCAGCAGAACCACCGGAACCAATCCGGCTATGCAGAACCCGATAAAAATCTTTTCATGCTGCCAGGCCTGTCGATACGGATAAAAGAACCCGAACAGCAGGATAAGAAAAAGCAGCTGAAACAGCAGCGCACCCTTCCAGGAAAACAGGGACTCATATTCATAGGTAAGCCATCGCCGGTTTCCGAGAAAAGCCCACACCGAAAAGTACAGCAACACCCCGCTGACGGCCATCAGCAGGGGCATCCGCCAAAAATAAAACGAAACGTCCATCGCCTTGTTGGTATTGTAAATCAAAGCCGGGAAAAACGGCAGGCCGAAGATAAAAAACAACACCAAAAACAGAAGGAACGGATTGCCCCGTTTGGGAGAGGAACGCAGCGAAAGCAGCAGCGACAGCAAACACAGAAAAAGTCCAACGGAAAGCAAAAGAAGTGTTATCTGCAGCAGCAGACTCCAGGAAACCCGGCCCAGAAGGCCGAACATCGCAAAAAAGAGAAAATTGGCGGCCGCCGCCGACAAAACAATCAGATTGCGTCCGAGAACAATCCCAACAATCTTCTGAACCGCCGACAGCGGCAGAAGACGCAGAAAATCATAGGCCTTCTGAAGCATCAGGTTCGGAATCACACCCCCTGTGTTGGAGGGGGCCAGGACCCAAAGAAGAATGCCCTGAAACACCGTAAACTGGAAAAACAGACTCCGAAACGGCTGCCAGGGCTCCTGCTGAATCAAAACAGACTGACGGGCATAAAACATAAGATTGACAATCAGAATCAATCCCACCAGGGATACATAAACAACTCCGTAAATCCAGCCCTGTTCAGGACGCAGCAGCGAATACTGATACCGTCGAATCAGCGGATTGGCCATATCCTCCTCCTTTTATCAGGAAAAAACATTTCCTTTTTCCGATATCGCCAGGAACAAGTCTTCCAGGTCTTTTTTTTCTTCGGTAAGCTCCGCAACCAATACACCGCGTCCGACCAGAAACGCATTCAGCTGCGCCGCCGTCTCCAGACCGCCTCGGACAGACAGACGAATGACCGTATCGCAGCTGTCCTTTACCGCCGCATCCGGAAACTCACGAAGGGCGGCAAGGGCTTTTTGCGGGTCCCCCAGCACCCTGACCCGAACGATTCGCTCGGGCAGGCACAATTCCCGAATCTGCTCAACGGAACCGAAGTATCGGATTTGTCCCTTGTCCATTATCGCAATATGGGTGCAGAACTCCGACAACTCGTGCAGAATATGAGAGGAAATCAGAATTGTTTTCTTTTCATCAGCAAGCCGTCTGAGGATATTCCGGAGATTGATGCGGGCAATCGGGTCCAGCCCGGATGCCGGTTCATCCAGAAGGTAAAGTTCCGGCTCGTGCACCATCAGTACCGCCAGGCCCATCCGCTGAACCATTCCGCGGGAAAGATGCCTGCAGAGGTCGTGTTTTTTGTCCGCCAAATTGACATATTCGAGCACCGAATCAATTTTCCGGGGGATTTGGTCAGACGGAATGCCGTAAGCGCGGGCGGTAAAATCCAGACACTCCCAAAGGGTCAAATCGTGATAGAGATTAAAGAAATCGGGAAGATAACCGATTCGCCGGCGGATTTCGAGAGGATGACGGCGAAGGTCTATCCCCATGATTGAGGCGGTTCCGTCGGTCGGCGGCAGCAGCGTAGCCAGCAGTCGAAGCAGGGTTGTTTTTCCGGCACCGTTGGGACCGATGAGCCCAACCACCTGTCCCTGCTCAATGGTAAAAGAAACATCCTGAACCGCCGCTAAAGGCCCGAACTCCTTTCGAAGCCGCTGAGCTTCCAGCACCTGCATCCTTTTTTCCTCCATTTTGCGAAGCCGATAAATGGTTCGGAGGAGATTTTACTCAGGAATCCCAAAAACTCCAACAAAAAACCGGAATATTTCGGAGCCGGAAGCTGCCGGAATTATTGAGAAATGACGCTGGAAATCCGGAAGACAGGCAGCAGCAGCGCTACCGCCAGCGTTCCGATGACCGCTCCCATAATGATAATCATCAGCGGTTCAATCAGGGAGGTGGCTGTTCGAATGGAATTTTGAAGTTTCTTTTCGAGAAAAACGGAAATTTTGTCGCAGACCTGTCCGAGCTGGCCGGATTTTTCTCCCGCCCGGAGCATCTGAAGAATCCCGGAGGCAATCAGACCGCTGTACGGCGAGAGCATCAGGGCATCCGACAGCTGATAGCCATCGCGGATTTTTCGGTCCGCCGTCTCCCAGAGGCACTGGAAATAATAATTGCCGCAGGTGGTTTTCATCACATCCAGCGCATCCAGCAGATTGACACCGGTATTGACCATCGTCGCCAGTACCCGCATCGAGCGGGTCAGGACAGTATCAATATACATCCCGCCGAAAATGGGCAAATGCACCTTCATCCAGTCCAGCGCTTTTCGCCCCGTCAGAGTCTGTTTCCACGCCGAAAACGCAAACCCTCCGACAATCAGCATCGTCATCATCGAAGCCAAAAAGGTCGGATTCCCCAAAAGGGCGCTGAAATCCACCAGAATCTGGGTTAATTTGGGCAAAGCCGTGCCGCGGGCCTCATAAATTCGAGTAAACCGCGGCAGGACAAAGAACATCAGAGAACCGGTGGCTGCTACAGCCATCAGCAGCATCACAACCGGATAAATCATCGCACTTTTGACCTGTTTTTTGGTCTCTGCATCCGCCGTCAGATACCCGCTGAGCACCCGGAGCATCTCCGCCATCCTGCCGGAAACCTCGGAAGCCCGGACCATGCTGATAAACATCGTGCTGAAAATCTTCGGATAAACCGACAAGGCGGCGGAAAAACTTTCGCCGTTCTTAATGCGGTCCGCCAGGTCCTGCGCCACTTCCCGGAATACGCCGGGACGCATCTGGTCCGCAATGGCTTCAATCGCATCGCTGAGCACAACCCCGCTGTCCAGCATCACAGACAGCTGCGTGGTAAAAAGAATCAGGTCGGCTTCTTTGACCCTTGCGGCGGACAGCGCCGGATTGAGCCGGTGCGGCTCCGGACGAACCGTTTTCGTCGGATGGGCCGGCTTCTTCGGCAAAGGACGTTCCAGTGTTTTCGGAGCGGAGACCGGCATCGATTTAATCCTCCATCGTGACATTGGCCACGCGCAGCACTTCATCGATGGTGGTGATGCCCGCCGCCACCTTCTCGATTCCGTCCAGGTGCAGCGGCTTCATTCCATTCTGAATTGCCGCCGCCCGCAGTTGCTTTAGGGTCGCCCCCTGCGTAATCATCTCCAGAATCTGGTCATTCGGGATAAACAGCTCATGGATGGCGATTCGTCCGATGTAGCCGGTGTTCCGACATTTCTTGCATCCAATGCCCCGGTAAAATGTCGGCAGTGAACCGACCCATTTTTCCACAGCCCGCCGAATGCCTGCCGAAGGCGTGTACTGGTCTTTGCAGGTCGGGCAGATTTTCCGGACAAGACGCTGAGCCAGCACCCCGATCAGCGAAGCACTGACCAGATACGGCGCTACGCCCAGGTCCAGAAGACGCGTGACAGCCCCCGGGGCGTCATTTGTGTGAAGCGTTGACAGAACCAAATGCCCCGTCAGGGCCGCCTGAACGGCGATGTTGGCGGTTTCTTCATCCCGAATTTCGCCGACCATGATAATATCCGGGTCCTGACGCAGCAGAGACCGCAGGGCGCTGGCAAAGGTGAATTTGGACAATTCGTTGACCTGAAACTGGTTGACCCCGTGAATATTGCACTCGACAGGGTCTTCCACCGTGCAGATATTCACCTGTTCGCTGTTCAGCTCAGACAGAGCTGCATAGAGCGTTGTATTTTTTCCGGAGCCGGTCGGGCCGGTCACCAGCACAATCCCATTGGGCGTCTTGATAATTTTTTTGAAGGCCTTCAGATTCTCATAACTGAATCCGAGGGACTCCAGATTGGTCAGGATTTTTCGGGTGTCGATAATTCGGATGACAACTTTCTCCCCGTATGTGCCCGGCATGACAGACACACGCAGGTCGATAGGCCGGCCCTGCATCAGAACATGGATGCTTCCGTCCTGCGGAAGCCGCCGCTGGGCAATGTCCAGTTCGGCCATAATTTTGATGCGGGAGACAATCGCCGCATGCATCTGGTACGGCGGGCGCATCTTTTCATACAGCAGACCGTCGACGCGATAACGAACCCGCACCTTTTTTTCATCCGGCTCAATGTGAATATCACTGGCATTTTCGTGGACGGCGCTGCAAATCAGATAATTGACCAGTTTGACGACCGGGGACTGGCCGGCAATCTCCTCCAGATTGGTAATGTCCTCCGGCAGATGCTCAATCATCGAGAAATCCTGCAGCGCCGTATCGTCAATGATGTCGTCAATCACAAAGACGTTGGCTGCAGGCATATAGGTCTGCAGCGTGGCCTGAATATCCTTGACCGTCGCACAGACAACCTGCACACGGCACTGGCTGAGCCGCTCGATTTCCTCAATCAGAAAGACGTTGGCCGGCTCGCTGACCGCCACCGTGAGCGTATCAAACACCTTAAACAGAGGCAGAACCGAATGCTCCTCCAAAAAGTCCCGAGGCAGAATCTCCACCACAGCCGGGTCGCACAGTTTGGGCGTAATCTGGGCATACGGCAAACCGTAGGTTTCCGCCAGAGCCGAAGCAATCTGGTTTTCGGTGCAGAAATTCATCTCGACCAGCAGCTCTCCGAGCAGCCGGCTGTGGCCGGTGCGGGCCTGCTGCTGAAGCGCCTGCTCAATCTGCTCCGGCGTAACAATTCCCCGCTGCACAAGCAGCTGGCCGAGCTGAAGACGTTTTTCCGTGCCGAGTTCCATCCGGTATCGGTTCCTCCTCACACAAAGCTTTTCATCGCCTCCGACAGATCCGCATAGGTATCCAGTCGGGAAAGCAGACGTGTAATTTCCAGAATTTTCTGACAGGTTTCATCCAGTCCCGCCAGCTTCAGGGGCTGGTTTCGCTTCCGGCAGTCCTCGTGAAGTGTCAGCAGCTGCTCCAGCGCCGCGCTGTCCATCAGAATCACCCGGCTCATATCCAGCAGCAGTCCCCGGGGACTGGCCGTGCGGGCATTGGAAACCGCATCTTCGAATGATTTGAGTGATTCGACGGTGAACTCGCCCTGCAGCTGCAGAATCGCAATCTGGTTTTGGACCTGCACCTCAATTTTCATCGAATGAGTGCTCCCACCGCCTTGATTCCGTATTCTTCAAAGCTGCTGTAATCCCAGGTTTCAATAAAGCCGTCCTGAATGACTTTCCAGAGGTGCTCGACGGGGCTGCCCAGAAACGCCTGCACCACAGCGGGGTCAAACTGTATCCCGCTGCCTTTTTCGACCTCGGTCAGGGCCCGCCGGATGCTCATCGCCTCCCGGTACACGCGCCGGGATGTCATCGCATCAAACGCATCCGCCAGCGCAATAATCCGGGCGCTGAGCGGAATATTCTGTCCACGAAGCCCGTCTGGATACCCCTGTCCGTCATAGCGTTCATGATGATGCAGCACACCGGGAATAATCGGACGCATCTGGGGAATCTCCGAGAGAATGGAGGCCCCGATTTTCGGATGAGCCAGAATCACCGCCCGCTCTTCCTCCGTCAGTCGGCCCTGCTTGCGCAAGACCGTTTCGGCCACGCCGATTTTGCCGATGTCGTGCAGAAGCCCGGCCAGATAAATATGATGAATCTCCTGCTCCGAGATAGGCTGAGTTTCCTTCAGCTGTTCGGCAATCCAGCGGGCAATCAGGGCCACCCGCTCCGAGTGCCCCCGCGTGTACTGGTCTTTGGCATCAATGCTGTTAGTCAGCGCCTTCAGAGACCCGATAAACAGCTCTTTGAGGTCGTTAAACAGCCGTCCGTTTTCAATGAAAACCGCACACTGACTGGCGACGGAATGGAACAGTTTTACATCCGTGCTGTCAAAATCGGGCTTGTTCTGAATATTGGTGGCCACCAGAAATCCGGCCATGCGGTCCGCCGGTCCGACGGGCACCGCCAGAATATTGCGAAGCCGCGGGGGCCAGACATATTTGAAGGGACCGTCCACCTGACTGTCCAGAAGGGCCTCTCGACCCGCCGTCAGTTCCGCCGTCAGATGCATCTGGAGGATATCCGCCATAGACGGTTCGACGGACAGAAGACCCGAACCGGCACTGAGGACCAGCTGTTTGCCCGTCTCGGTCTTTCGCTCCAGAAAAACGGCGATTCCCTCCACCGGCACAATCTGCGTCAGCTGGTCGCAGGCCAGCTGCAGATAGGTCGAGCAGGACTGGTCCAGCGTCATATGGGTGCTGAGGTTGTAGAGCAGCATAATCTGCTCATAGCACTCCGAGAGCTCCGTGCTGAGCTTCTCCAGATGCTTTTCCAGCAGAGCCGGGTCATCCCGCAGGTACTGATTCAATGAGGCATCCATTCGCGACATCCTTTTCTCTCGAGGAACGGGGGTTGACGGTCAGACACCAGCTCGCTGAGCCAGCACATCCTCCACACAATGAAGCACTTCCCGCGGACTGAAGGGCTTGCTCAGGCACGCCGCCACCCGCAGGGCCTCCTTCTGCTGCGGGTCCACGGCAAATCCTCGCGCCGTCAGCAGGAGCACCGGTGTGTCCGCCGTACTCGGATTGTGCCGAAGTTTCTCAATCAGCTCCAGCCCCGTCATAGCCGGCATCTGATAATCCGTGATAATCACATCCGGACGATGCTCACAGGCCAGCTGATAGGCCTGACTGCCGTTATCGGCCGTATAGACCTCAAACCCGTTATTCCGCAGTTTGATGGCCACGACCTGGACAATGTGGAATTCATCATCCACAACCAGCGCTTTTCGTTCCGCCATATCTTGTTCTCCTGTTTTTCTGCAGCCGCCGGAACCGTCAGGACGGGCTGCCCGCTGAAACAGCGGCACAGCCGGTCCTCACCAGCGGCAGTTCAAACCCGAATGTACTTCCCTGTCCGACAACACTGGACACAAAGACCCTGCCTCCGTGTACTGTTTCGACAATCTGCTTGACCAAATTCAGTCCCAATCCGGTTCCTTTAGCCATATGGTTGTTGGCCTGGACCCGATAAAATTTCTCAAATACCCGCCCCAGTTCTTCCGGCGGAATCCCGACGCCTGTATCCGAAACGCTCACGGTCAGCCGCCCATCCGCCTCATTCACTTCCAGGCCCACCGTAATTGTCCCGCCGGCGGGGGTGTATTTGACGGCATTGCTGAGCAGGTTGATGACGGCCTGCGACATCATGTCCCGGTCCACATAAACCTGGTCGTAGAGAATCGGGGCCGGGGCGCGAACGGTGATATTCTTTTCCTGCGCATAGCTTTGAATCATCTCCACGGCATCGCGAACAATCAAAGCCATGCTCTGACAGCTTCGGTTGACCTTAATTAAGCCCGATTCTATCCGGGAGATATTCAGAATATCCTCAATCAGGCGGTTCAGCCGAAGGGCCTGGCTTTGGATAATCGAGCAGAACTGCCGAATCATTTCGGGTTCCCGAGCTTCTCCGTCCACCAGCATTTCAGCATAGGCATTGATGGAAGCCAGCGGCGTTTTCAGCTCATGGGAAACATGACTGACAAACTCATTTTTCATCTGGGAGATTTCCCGTTCGCGGCTGATGTCATGAAGAACCGCTACCACGCCGCCGCTGGTTGCGACCGATTCATCCAGACAGGAGAGAACCGCCTCAAAAAAGTGCTGCTGCCCCTGGAGCTCCATCGTGAATTCATGGCGGACATGACGGATGCGTCCGTTTCGGCACCGCTGAATCTTTTCCCGGAGCTGTCCGGCCGGCTCCGGTTCGTCCGGGAACCTCTGAGGCTGCCCGCCCGCGTCCAGATTCAGCAGCTCCCGTGCTGCCGGATTGGCAAAAAGCACCTGATCCTGTTCATCGACCACCAGCACGGCATCGCGAATGCTTTCCAGAACGGCCTGCCCCCAGGCATGCTGCCTTCGAAGCATCTGGAGTTCCAGACGAAGCCGGCTGTTTTCCTGCCGAACCTGTTCAATCTCCCCGCGATATGCGGTATCCCGGTCCTGAAGCGGCACAGAATCCGAGGCCTGGCCGGTTCGAATCAGAATCTCCGGATTTTTGAGCAGTTTCCAGAGGCTCCATCCCAAAAGAACCGCCGCCAGAACAGCCGCCGGCCAGAGACACCAGACCGCCGCCGTTCCCGGAAAAAAGATGCAGAAACCTCCGGCAGCGGTCAAAAGGACCGTCGTGCCTGCCCAGAGCCCCATCAGAATGCCTGTCGCCTGTTTCATAGACCGCAAAAACCGTGTTTCACCGGCAAACCCATCATTCGCCGAAACTGCTACAGCGTCTTCTTTTCCGGCTCGGTAAAAAGACGAATCAGCGGACTGTCCGGATTCAGCTGACTGGCCTTCTCAAAGGCACTGCGTGCGAGCGCATTCTGTCCCAGCCGCTGATAGCAAAGCCCGCTCATCCACCAGCCGAAGGCCTCCCATTTGGAATCGAGACACACCTTTTGGAAGAGCGCAACGGCCTCGGCATAATTGTTTTTCAAATAGAGGGCGCAAGCCGTCACCACCTGAGCATCCATCAGACCCGGCTGAAGCTGAAGGGCCTTTTGCCCGCAATACAGAGCCCGATCCGGAAGGTCTGCACCGAGAGCAGCCTGTCCCATCTCCAGCCACACCTGCGGGTCATCCCGGCGCAAGACACTGAGCTCGTCATACCACTTCAGAGCCGCCGCATACCGTCCGGCCTGCAGCGTACAGTAGCTCAGCCAGCGGAGCGTCATCTGACGCCGCTCCTGGCCGGCTTGAATCCGATACAGCTTCTCAAACAGCTCCGCCGCCGGCACCCACAGCTGACGGTCCATATAATGCAGCCCGACCGCCTCGAGCACACGGGGATTATCCCCCTGCCTCCAGAGGGCCTCCTTGTACAGGGCGGCGGCCCGTTCTCCATCGCCGCTCCGCTGAGCCAAATCCGCAGCCGTCAGCAGCAAATCGGTGTCGTAAGGCAGGGTTCGGCGTTTGGTTTCAATCAGGTCAAGGGCCTGCTCAATCCGTCCTAGCCGTACATAGCAATGACTGAGGGTCAAAATATACTCCACCTGCAGAGGCTTCAGTTCGACGGTTTTGCCGAGAGATTTGGCGGCCTCCTCCAGCCGTCCCTGTTCGAGAGCCGTCAATCCCAAAGCAAACCACGCCTCATCCATTTGAGGAGCCCCATCCACCGCCTTTTTCAGACAGGCCTGTGCGGCCGGCAGACGGCCCTCCGCCAAATGCACGCGGGCCAGCAGATAGTTGACCTCCGGATGCTCCGGTTCGGTCTGGATATATTTGACCAGAAGCTTCTTGGCTTCTTCGACCTGCCCTCGGTCCAGCAATCCGCGAACCGCCGCCAGATTAGGCCCGATGGAGGATTTTTCCCAGGTCTTGAGCATCTGCTCTTTCTTGGACGTACGGCCGGATGCGGCACAGCCGCTCCAGACGCCGCATACTCCCGCCAGAATCAGCAGCAAAATTGTCTGTTTTGTCCGTTCCATCGCATACTCCTGTCTTCAGAACTCCTTTCACAAAAGCCTCCGGCTGCCTGCCTCTGGGCCGACAGCCGGAGGAACACAGTCATCGTTTACCAGCGAAACCACTTGCCGGATTCTTCCCGTTCAATCTTCTGAAGCATCAGACGCTCCATCTGCTGGGCCGCCTGAGGCTGCGTCTCCCGGAGAATCCGCTCCCGAAGCCGGATGGCCTCGAGGTAATTGCGGTGGATCGTCAGGATATTGTTCAGCTCGGTCATAGCGCTGTTGTAATCCCCGTTCAGATAATACTGAACCGCCCGAGCATACCGGTCTTCATCAATCTTGACCCGGCTCATCCAGTACAAATTGCTGCGGGCCTCATGAGCCAGACGCTGGACATCCTCCAGACGCTCCGCACCCTGGGCCTGCTCAGGCCGCTGGATGATATGAGGAGTAATCAGGATAATCAGCTCCACCCGGGTTGAATTGTCGGAGACCCCGCGGAACAGTTCTCCGATGACAGGAATATCCCCGACGATAGGCACCTGATTGCGGGACAGATTGGTGCTTTCCTTGAACAATCCGCCCAGAACAATCGTCTGCCCGTCCCGCACCATCACATTGGTCATAATTTCCGTCTTGGTTTTCTTGGGCAGCTGAGTACTGCCGAACTGAACAATTTCCCCATTGCTTTGTTCAGGCCGGATTTCCATTCGAATCAGACCGTCCTTGCCGATGAAAGGCCGAAACTCGAGCACAGTACCGCTTTCCAGAAACTCCACCCGTTGGGTGGCGGTGCCGCCTTCGGCCACATTCGTTAAGGACTGATATCCTTCTTCTTTACCGATAATCAGCTTGCCGGCCTGTTTGTTGAGGGCCAGAATCTTCGGATTGGCCATAATGGTCAAATCCGAGATGGTTTCGACGGCCTTGATCAGTGCGGCGATATTATCGAAGGTCACACCCACGGTAATTCCGGAGGCATTGGTTCCGGTTACAGCGGGGGCAAAACCGCCCTGGTAAAAACCGCCGGTGCCCATATCAATCGTCACGCCGGGCACATTCGACCAGTCAATGCCGAATTTGGTGGCTTCCGTCAGGGTAGCTTCCATCACCGTTACTTCCAGCAGCACCTGAAGAGGCTCAACATCCACATCAGCCAGCACTTCCCGAATCCGCCTGATGTTTTCCGGATAATCAGACACAACCAGCCGGTCGTGAATGGCCAGCGAATCACCGCCCTGGCCGGGGGTTGTGTTCCGCTGAGCCGGACTGGTCACCCCCAGCTGTCCGAACTCACTCAGGAGAGGTTCGGCCAGCTTCTTGGCCTCTTCCGCATTGATGTAGTACAGCGGAATCACCGCGTATTCAAACCGCGTCTTGTCCGCACGGAATTCCTCGTTGGTGTAAATCTTGACGAAGTTGCCCTTGATTTCATACTTGTGCGTGCCGAGAATGGCCTGGAGAGCCTCTTCAAACGTCACATCATACAGGTTGGTAACCGTCACAGTTCCGTCCACCCGGGCCGAAGGCACAATGTTTTTGTGGTACATCTGCGCCAGCATCTGCAGGGCATCGCGAATCGGCATATCTTTGCGGAAACTGATGCTCTGAACCGACTGCATCGAAAACGAAGGCGACGGGGATGCCTCCGCCGGAGCAGCCGCCTCCGCGGCTTCCGCCGGCGCTGCGCCTTCATTTTCCTGACCGATCACAAGTGCCGTCAAGCCCAGCACCGCCAGCAGCCAAACGCTGAAGGCCGTCAGGTAAGTTCGGAATTTCAATTTTTTCTGCTTTCTACGCTGAGTCTTCATAAAACACCGCCTTTCCTTAATCGAGCCACTCCGAAGAGGGCATTTTCACCGTCAAAACGTTATCCAGACAGTCAAACTGGACTTCCTGGGTTCCTATCTCCCGCACTCTCAATTCATAAATCTCCCCTTTTTCTCTGATTTTCAGGGTTCCTCCCCGGGACAAAACCACTCCGTTTACACACACCTGCACCGGCACACCGCCGGGGTCTTTAATAACCGCCTGCAGCAGCAGCTGTCCGGCGATTTTTTCCAGCAGCCCTTTCTGTATCGCCGCGGTCGAATCCGCCGGCTCCTGAACTGAAACCGAGCTCTGAATTTCTGCAGGAAACCACTTGGCAGGGGCAAAAACAAAAGGATTTGTTTCCGTCCGGCCGTGTCGTTCGGACTCCACAGGCAGCGGCCTTGCTTCGATAAGCAGCTTCGGCGCTGCAGGCTCTTCAGCAGACCGCTCGGCCGGTCCCGATAAAAGACTCTGGGCCTGGGCCTCTTCCGGACCGCTGCGCCCTCTCAAAAAAACCCGAAGCCACAAAACCGCCATGACCAGCAGAAGCACCGCCGCCAGAACAGCCTTCGGGTTCATGGTTCCTGCGAGCACTCCGATGCTCCTGACTGCGTGTCCATGTCGCCTCATAGATTCTGTTTGGGCCCTGAAGACTGATAAAATGCCCGGCCTTTTGCCTGCAGAAGCAGAGTTCCGGTCATCTTTTCGTCATTGCGCAAAATAATTTCTTCAAATCGAATCAATCGCTCGAACCGCTCAAACGCCTGAAGCAGCTCAAATATCTTTTCAAAACTGCCGCTACAGCGGATTTCCAGCGGAATGGAACACAAGCCGTCTTCGCAGCTGACCTCTCCGGGACGAATCGACTGATCGGACAGTTCGGCGCGAGCCAGCGTCTCGGTCATCTGCTGCCAGAGCCGCGAATACCCCTGCTCATCCGGAAAATACCGCTGGAACTGTTCCGCCGCCGGCTTTAAGGCTTTTACCTGGCGATGCAGCACCGGCAGCCGTTCGGAGCAGTCCTTCACCTCATCCATCCGAGACTGCTCTTCCGCCAGCAAAGCCTGAAAGGCCTTCCGCTGCTGATAGACCGGATAATACTGATAGGCCCCCAGCGCCGCCGCCGCTGTCAGCAGCAGTCCGAACACCGTCAACGGATACTGGTCAATCAGCTTCTTCAATTCCGTTCCCTCACCGTATAATCCGCCACAACACACTGAATTTCGAATCCGGTAACCGTGTTTCCGAGCAGCTTCTCATTTTTGGTATAAACAGGGGTCACCTGCTCGAAATACTCCGATTCCTCCAGTCTGGAAATCAGAGCCGCCGCTTCGGCTCCGTCGCAGGCCAGGCCGACCAGTCGAATCCGCGTGACCGTCTCAGAAGCCGACGTCCAGTCATTTCGGCCGCCGGTGCCGGCCCGGAGCCGAACCGCCGTTGCCGGTTTCACAGCAGACAGACTGAGAGATTCCAGAGGAACCTGGACAATCGTCAATTCCTTCAAAACCGCCCGCTCCCCGATGCACCGGCTCAACTCCGCCAGGACAGGCGAAGGAAGGGTTCGCGGCCGGAGTCGATTGACCAGGCGGCTCTGGCGGTTCAGAACCGCAAGCTCCTCCTGAAGCCGGCGGGTCTGAAGAATGGTTCGCAGTCCCTTTTCATAGGTGCTGCGAAGACCTTCCAGGTCGGCGTAGGCCTTTGAGACCATCCCTCCGCTGAGCAGATTGCCCACAATCCACAGACCGGTCAGGACGGCAATCGCCAGGTAGCGTCGAAGATACCAGTTCCTTCGACGGCGATTCTCATGGTACCAGGTTGGAATAAAATCCAGTTCCATCAGACAGCCGCCTTCATTTTGGAAACAAGTTCCGACTTCGATTGTCCGGGCCGCCATCCCTTTAAGGCCAGCCCGACCGCCACCGCCCATTCCGCCCGCTGGGGATTGGGACGGCGGTCAAAGGACACATGACTCAAATCAATTCCGCGCAGCGGTTCCGCTGTCCGGATATCCAGATTCAGCTGCCGACAAAGCATGTCCATCAGAAGAGACTCATACAGACAACCGCCCGCAAACACCACTTCCGAGGGGCGCTCGCCGCGAAAGGCCACGGCGTAGTATTTAAAGCACAGGGAAATTTCCCGCGCCAAATCCTCGATGGTTCGCTTCAGGGCCGATGAAAGCGTCTGATGAATCGGGGAATTGTCCGACTCGCAGCCTTCCGCCCATTCCCGAGCAATTTGACGAGCCGCCTCGTCACACGAAATCCCCAGAACATCCGCCGCCCGCTGGGTCAGATGCTGTTCGGCCAGAGGAATCTGTTTGATCAGGGAAATAGACGTTCCTTTTCCGATGATAACCGTCGTAAAATAGGTCCCCAGATTGACCAGAACGCTGACGACTTCGCGGTCTTCCTGACGCCGAAGACTCCGCTGAAAGCTGCGGAACAGCGCGCACGGCATGGCATCAACGGCTACCGGCTCCAGTCCGGCCTCCTCCAGCAGAGCCAGATGTCCGAGCAGCTGAGTCCGATTCATTCCGAAAAAAATAACCTCTTTTTTGATTTCCTCGCCCTGATACACGCTGCCGGCAACCAAATACCGGATTTCATCCTTATCCGGGTCCAGTCCAAAGCGTTCCGCCAGCTCGTCAATCCGCCCTTCTTCGAGCCGTTCGGCTTCGAGGCTGTCCAGCCGCTGGCTTTTGATTTTCAGTGCATCACCCGGAAGACAGGAAACCGCTTCCCGCCCCGAAAAGCGGCCCCGGGCCAGCATGGCTCGAATCGCCCGCACCACGGCCGTTCGATGCGCATGGCCTCCCGCCGGTGATGCCGGCTCCAGGCATTCCTGTTCGGCACTTTCCACCCGTATCCGGCCTTCCCGGCATCCCAGCTGAATCATCCGGATGCAGGAGTGCCCGACATCAATGCCGATAGGGCCTTTGGGGCCCCAGCCGAACCACTCCAGCCACGAACAAATTGACGGATTGGCTGCACTCATCAGGTCTTTGTCTTCTCCACAGAGATATACCCGGTAACCGGTTCGATTTTTACATACAGCACAAACGAATCGGCCTGAATGGTAATCCACCCGGCCTCATTCAAACGGTTGGCTGTATCGGTTCCCGAATAAGGTGTTCCCAGATAGTCAAATGTCACAGCATCGCCGCTGAAGGTCGTACTGACAACATCCACCTTTTTGGTCCGCCGGTCCACGCTGAAATTTTCAACAAACTGCCGTCCGCTCCGCAGAGGATGAGGCAGCACAGTGCCGGCGGCATCCTGGACCTGATACCGCTCCTCCAAAGGAAAAAACACGACGGTATAGGTTTTCTGTCGGGTCACAGCCAGGCCCTTGGCATAATCCAAATCTGCGGCAATCTTGTCGGCCGCCGCCCGGACCTGCATATCCGCCGCCGTCCCGAAAACAGGCACGGCCAGCAGGGCTGTAATCGACAGAATCACCAGAACGACAACAATCTCAATCAGAGTAAATCCTCGGCGAATGCTTCGATTCTGACCGGTTTGTTTTTTCATAGTTTCACCTTCCGATTTCTCCGCCGACAACACGGCGGAATACCGCCGAACGATTCACAGATGTTTTCGACCGACTCTTTCGGCGGCTTAACCGTCTGAAAAACCGCAAAGCCCTTCCCACAGACATTTCGAACAAATCCGAAATCATACGCATTACAGGCCATATAATCGGACCTGCCGCTCTTCAATTTTCAGGGTCAAAAAACGGCTTTTTCCCTTTCTGCAACCCCCCAAAACTGCTTCAGTCTGCACAGCCCCTACAGACCTGTCCTTCTGCACAGTATTTGAAAGAGCATCTCAAAGGCAGCCCCCAAACGGAGGAAATGTCGTACGATTTTCGTGCCTGTCCCTTATCGGACCTGCCGGTCAATCCGCTGGTAATAGGTCCCCCCATCATTGGGGTCATAATAAAGCCGGCCGGTGAGAATGCTTTCCACGCGTCGGATACCGTCTTTTTCAAACCACGCCCGGCTGACAACCGGATAAACCCGTTCATTGGGGTCGGAAATCTCGAGTTCACAGACAAAACCAACCACCTGCCCTTCGAGCTCCACAGGTCTGCTCCAAGGCAAAACCAGATTGGGTTCCCGAACCAGAACACGAGCAAATTCCAGACCTGAATAGGCAAGGGCCTCTGTCTGTGTATGCAGCACAAAATTGCGGCCGGCCGCCAGGGACATATCCGTGCGGGCAAACAGCCCCAGCGCAATGACCGCTACGGCCATCACCAAAAACAGCACGGTTATCAGGGCCGCCCCTTGATTTTGATGACAACATCTTTTCGCCGACATCTTATCCCCCGCTGCGGCAGCGTACCGCCGCACAGATTTCGTAATCTCTCCAGCCCGTCTCCGCCTGCATTTTGAAGCGCACAATCAGCAGCCGACCGTCGCGAACTTCCATACTCAATCCGCTGCAGTTTTTCAGCAAAGGTTTCCCATTCAGATTCAGGGTCGTGCCGCTGACGGCCAGAGTCGATGTGCCCGCTTCACTCTGAATTGTCACGGTGTTGCCGCCCGTCTGAAGCGTATGGGCTCGATGAACCAGGTCGGTGATGCGAACGGAGGCCCCGCGAACGGCTGACAGACCGTCCAGCATCAGGTCGGTGGTTTGCTGCCCTTGCCGCATCGCAAACGAAAAGGTCGCCGCCGCCAGCAAAACCACACCGGCGATGAGCATCCCCATCACCAATTCAATCAGGGTAAAACCGCTCTTTTTTTTCGTTTGACGAAGCATGTCAGGGGCCTATCAGAGATTGAAGACGAATTATGTTCCGTCCCTTATAGTGCGCACGAATGGTAACCTTCAGACATTCAGCATCGTTGTTAAACTGAACAGTTTCCACCGAAACCGAACGAGCAAAGCCGCTGTAAATTGGATCGGAAAACACTGCACCCGAGGCATTCTTGACCTGCCCCTCCGCTTCCGCATAGCCGTCCCACTGTGTCCGGATTTCCTCAAAAGGCGTGCTGACAATCTGTTCCATCAGGTTGGAGGCCAGTTGGGCGGCCAGCACCTGACAGACCGCCTCCCGCTGCACCTGCGCTGCACTGACAAAAGGCAAAAGTACCCCCGCCGCCGCAGCGCCGAGGATAACCATTGCCATCAGCATCTCCAGCAGAGTAAAACCGTCTTGTCTGTACCTCTGTTGTTTCATTTTTTTATCAAAATCCGCCGAATCCGTGAAATTGGCGGTTTGTTTTTAAAAAGCAGAATGGTATCGGCTGTCGCAGGCCGCAAAGTGCCCCGTCGCCGTGTTATACCACCAGCCCGTCCCTTCGCGTCCTGTAGGCCGGTTCGCAGGGTCATCCGTCACCGTTACCCGATAGGCGGCAGGCCCCTGAACAAAAGGATTGGCAGGGATTTGACATCCCTGTTTGGCAAGGTCGGACAGGAATTGTTCCGCCGCAGGGTTTCCATCGACTCCCCGGCCGGGCAGCCGGCCGTCATTCTGGGCCCGATAAAGAGCAATCCCGGAACGAACCTGATGAAGCCGTTCCATCAGAAGGGTGATTCGATTCTCTGCAGCGGCCTGAGCCATTTTAGGCAGCATCCAGCCGACGGCCCCCGCAAAAAGAATCAGCCCCAGCATCGTCCGCTCAAAAAGAGCAATCAGAGGACTTTGGCCCGCCTTTTCCCGTTGGTATCGCCTTAATTTTTTTCGATCCATTTTTATGCCTCTCACGCCGCATCCGAAAACCCGGACAGGAAAAACCGTTTTACGATTTCCGCATCTTTCTTCCCCCGGGCTCACGCCCGGGGCTATCTTCCCCGCAAGCTTCTCCGGCTTACGCCCGGGGCTAATACCCTCGCCGGGCCCTCTGCCAGACGGGCTTATCGCCCGGGGCTATCTTCCCCGCCGGGCCCTATGCCCGGGGCTAATCACCGGCTGATTCAAGCAATAAAAAAGCCGACCGACCCCCGAATTTCTCGCAAGGCCGGTCGGCTTGGCTTCCAAATCATCGCTCAATAGAGCCGCTGCTGATTAGAGAGCATCTCCATTGTTCCGAAGTTCCGTAGCAACGGCAGCAGGAGCATCGGCTACGCCGACATAAATCGCACCGGTGGCCTCATCATAGACCCAGCCGACACCCGAAGCATCCGTAGCCGCCAGCGTTTCAGAATTGTTCCAGGGGTTCCGAGGAACCTTTTGCAAATAAGGTCCCAACGTGCCGCCGGCAGTTCCGTCAGGATTGGTCTTTCCGGTCATCTGAGCCGCGAAGCTAGCCAGCGCAGGGGGCTGGTCATTGTGCTGAATCTTGTACAGTTCAATCTGCGACCGTAAGCTCTGCAGCGAGGAGCGGCAGCTGTTCAGCTTGGCTTCGGTGCTGGCCTGGCTGAACTGGGGTATCACAATCGCCGCCAGGATACCCAAAATCACAACCACAATCAGAATTTCAACCAGTGTAAACCCTTTTTTTGCTTTCATTGGTCATTCTCCCTTTCTTGTACCTGTATTTCGGTATCGGTTACATACGGTTTTGTTAGTTTCGTTAACACTTGGTTCAAGCCGGCGGAACCGGCTTGGGGATTTTTCAAACACGTTTGTCCACCGCGTCCGGATTTTCTCGTATGGGCTTGTCAAAGAACCTTTAACGCTTCCATAGAAAACCTAAGAAATAAAAACCGGCGCGGCAAACTGGGCAGAAAAATATTTTAAGAAAATGCAAAGATAGGAAATTTTTGACGTGCGTCCGATAATGCTTTCGAGCCCGCAGCTTGTCCTCCGAAGCTTTAGCGAAGGAGGACAGCGGGCGATATACTTTACTTTAGATAGCCACGCCCGCAAGGGCGTGGAAAAAGGACGAAAGCGCCCGTCCCCTTTCCCCGGGCTTACGCCCGGGGCTAATACCCTCGCCGGGCCCCGCGGCTAATGCATTTCCGACTTTTCCTCATTATTCCCGCTCTTCCTTCGTCATTCCCGCGAAGGCGGGAATCCAGTCCTCTTTGGCGCCCATCCCTTTTCCCCGGGCTCACGCCCGGGGCTACTTATCCCTCGCCGAGCCTTCCGACACTCGCGCTCGGGGCTATCTTCCTTGTCTTTCGAGCCCGCGGCTTGTCCTCCGAAGCTTCAGCGAAGGAGGAAAGCGGGCGCCATAGAATAGCCACGCCCGTAAGGGCGTGGAAAAAGGACGAAAACGCCCGTCCCCTTTCCCCGGGCTTACGCCCGGGGCTATATCCCTCGCCGAGCCTTCCGACACTCGCGCTCGGGGCTATTTTCCCCGCAGAGAACGTCTGAATCAATCCAGACAGCGCTGCGGGTCATATTCGATTCCATTCCGTTCAAAAAACCGCTTTAACTCCTCCTCAAAAGTCAGCCGCCTATGATGTTCCGCCTGCCTTTCGATATAGTCCCTGACCTGAGCCGCCGCAGACTGGCTGACCGTAAAACTCGAAAAGCCGCTTTGCCACTGAAAACCAAACGGCGGGTCCAGCTGCTCCTTTATCCAGCGAGAGGAATTGGCCTTCAGTTTGCCGACAAATTCGGACACAGCCAAAGAAGGCCTGATGCGGACCAGCAGATGAATATGGTCCCCAACACTGTTGACGCTTAACATCGCACAATCAAGCGTCTGAGCAAAGCCCCACAGATATTGATGAAAGTCGGGGCGTCGGCGGTCCTCCAGGAGCCCCTTACGATATTTCGTGCTGAAAACAATATGATAAAGGTGGTTGGTAAAGGTATGACCCATCCGGCCTCCTTCCTTCGCCCCCAAAGGGACTAAAATAAGAGTTTTTTTACGCATCCTTCTTCCCCCGGGCTCACGCCCGGGGCTACTTATCCTGCCGGACGTTACGAGCTCGCCCGCAGATTCTTTTGAGCCCGCGACAGCGGGCGCCATAGAATAGCCACGCCCGCGAGGGCGTGGAAAAAGGACGAAAGCGCCCATCCCCTTTCCCCGGGCTTACGCCCGGGGCTATATCCCTCGCCGAGCCTTCCGACACTCGCGCTCGGGGCTATCTTCCTTGTCTTTTGAGCCCGCATAAGCGGGCGCCATAGAATAGCCACGCCCGCAAGGGCGTGGAAAAAGGACGAAAGTGCCCGTTCCCTTTCCCCGGGCTCACGCCCGGGGCTAATACCCTCGCCGGGCCCCGCGGCTAATGCATTTCCGACTTTTCCTCATTATTCCCGCTCCTCCTTCGTCATTCCCGCGACTTGTTCTCCGCAGCTTCAGCGAAGGAGAAAGGCGGGAATCCAGTCCTCTTTGGCGCCCATCCCTTTTCCCAGGGCTTATCGCACGGGCTATCCTGCCCCCTGCGGCTTAGGGGACTAATTGTCCTGCCGGTCAGCAGCTTTGACGGCCTCCATCGTCGTATAATACTTGGCCAGCATGTTCGGCACCTCCCAATCCGGCAGCCGCCCTGCTTTCAGATAGCGCAGAAAGTTCTGCATTACCTGCGCAAAATGCGCCTCATGCCCGACATAATAGAAGTCCGGAACCAGAATCTTCCACGTGCGCTCATCAATCCTTTCCAGCCCGATTCCCGGATATTTTTTCTGAAGCGTCCGCAACACCGCTTTCTCCAAATTCCCGTGCGAAAACTTTCCCTGAATCGATTCCACATAGAGGGTGGGTTTGTACTTTTCCTGCGGTCCCTGGCGTATCACCAAATTGCATCGGCTGCCCCGCAGAATGGAATAATGCATATCCCCCGCCCCCTCCGGCGCCCGATACTCCCAACGAACACAGACGCGCGCGTGAATCCCCCGCAGGGTGTAATCCATCTGCCCGTTTGCTTTCACATAGAGCACATTGTCTTTGACATAGGGCTTCAGATACTCCGGCCAATCCTCCTGTCCGGTCACCTCCCGGAACTGTTCAGCGGTCATCGGCGTCGTCCAGCGGCGGGCCCGGAGCATTTGAATATCCCGCCGGTAATCGATCGGCTCTTCCGGGAAACACTCCCACTGAATCAAATCCACCAGATGCGTCGAAACATCCGCCAAATCCTCTCCGCGCTGGGCGGGGTCAAAGAACCACGCGGGCCTTCGCAGCGGGCGGCCCGCCACATATTTGAAAAAGTGATGAACGCTTTCCTTGACCGCAGCCGGCTCCTCCGGACTGCCCCGCTGCAAATCTCCGAAGACCTCCGGTATCGCCGCCAGCTCCTTCTGCAGAATTGTCGTTATCTCAAACCGCTCCGTCATAATATCATACAGCAGCACGCCGTTTTTCTCCGCGGTTCGGAACGACTCAACCAGAAGCGGAAATTTGTCCGGCGCAATCACCATGGGCTTGTCGGCCAGAACATGCAGCCCCGCCCGGACCGATTGATAAATGTAGTCGGTTTTCAGCGAGTTCTTCCCGGAAATCACAACAACATTGCCTTTTTTTTCCGAGAGCATCCGCTCCAGATAATCCGGCCCTTGATAGACCCGCTGAAGCCAGGCGGTCGGATTGTCCGTGCGCGTGTTGAAGGATTCGATGGTGCCCAGATAATTGTCCAGTTCCGGTCCGCCCGGTGCATACACAAAAACCTCCGGACTGACCTGTTCATACATCGTCTTCTGGACCAGGGCGGCATGAAAATGCCCGGGGTCCAGCACCAGCAGCCGCACGGAGGGTTCCGGCTGTTTTTCAGCTGCCGCCCGTTTCATCTGACACCCGGCCGTCAGTCCCGCCAGAAGCCATACCGCCGACAGAGCCAGCCAAATCCGCCCATTCATCACTCCCTCCTTTGCTACAGAACGTAATTGGTGCCGTAGGGCTTGCGCTGAGGCCGGGAACGCATCGCATTGGCCTGCTCGTCCCCGACGAAAACCTCCCGAACCGGGTCCCAGGTGAGTTTGCGTCCGAGCTTCATCGCAATATAACTGACCAGACAGGCCGTGCCGGAACGGTGTCCCACTTCCGCCGGAGCCACCGGCTGCCGGCGGCTTTGAATGCACTGCAGCCAGTCCAGATGCTGCTCCGGGCTTTCATAGAGGTGAATCCCGTTGGACGGAATCGACGCCTGAAGAATCTTCGGGTCAGATGCCTGCAGAGGAGCCGGACCATCACCCGGGGCAATCGGGTCGCTGGGCGTCATCCGCTCCGGACCTCGCGTCACAAAAATCCACCCTTCCGTCCCTTCAAAGCGAATTCCGTTCGGATGTCGGCTGCTGATATGCATCGCGACACCGTTGGCATATTTGGCATGCACATCAAATTCCCCATGGACATCCCACAGGCCGGATTTGGGATACTCCGCCTTTCCTTCCACTTCGACGGGACCGGTGTATTCGGTCCCCATCCCCCAGTGAGCCGTATCGACATGATGCGACCCCCAGCCGGTAATCATTCCGCAGCAGTAGGCATCGCAGCGTAGCCAGCCGGGGCGGTCATAACTGTTCTGCGGATGAACCCGTTTTTCCGTATAATAGACATACGGGGTACAGCCCAGCCACATATCATAATTCAGGTTGGGCGGAATCGGCATTTCCGGCTCTTCCTGTCCGGCCGGGTCGGTCGGCAGGCCGATTAGAATCCGCTGAACGTCTCCGATGAAGCCGTTTCGGACCAGCTCGCAGGCCCGCTTGAAATGCGGCCAGGGCAGCTGCGAACGCTGCTGACTGCCGACCTGAAGAATTCGGCCCGTCCGGTGGATGATATCGCTCACCTGACGGCCTTCTGCAATCGTCATCGAAAGCGGCTTCTGCAGATAAATATCCTTGCCCGCCAGCGCCGCCTCCATGGCCTGCTGGGCATGCCAGTGGTCCGGCGTGGAGATGATGACCGCATCAATGCTCGGGTCGGCCAGCAGCTGCTTATAGTCGCCGTATGTCTTGACCTCCAGATACTTTTCCTGTCCGGTTTTTCTGGCATAATAATTTTCAATCCAGCGTTTGCCGTCGGCCAGACGTTTGCTGTCCACATCCGCCACCGCCACAATCCGGCAGAAATCATGCTTGATTGTCTCCGGCAGGTCGTGTCCGCGGGCGATTCGTCCGAATCCAATCTGTCCGATTTGAATCCGGTCATTCGGTTTGGTCCGCCCAAAAACCGTCGAGGGGATGAACATCGGAAACCCCACCGCTCCGGCCGCTGCCGCCGCTGCACCTTTCAGAAAATCCCTTCGTCTCATACGATTGTCTCCTTATCTTTTTTTGACTTATTGACCGATTTGAACTCCCGCCGAATAAGCGTACTCCTGCCAAAACCGCTCCGCGGTTTCCGGCTGGAGCGTGCCGTCATACACAATCAGCCGATAGCGCAGGCGATATTTTCGTCCGGGCTCCAATGTCCAGCTGTTCAGGCGAATCGGGCAGAACTCCACAAACAAGTCGCCCCGTCCGCCGTTGGCATCCGTCGGCCAGACCCGCATGGGTTCCGGATGCTCCCGATTTTCCGGATGGCTCAGAAAAACAATTCCCGCCCGCGTCCCGTCGGCAAACGAGCCGTTGACATCACACCAGCGGGCCCGCTGCCCATCGGCATCCTTTCGCGTCCGTCCCTCCGAGGTCAGCACGGTACAGTTGTCTTTGGTCCATTCCTCCGTCGCTCGAAAGCCCAGCCCCCCTCCGTAGCGATAGGCATCCAGCAGAATCGGGCTGTTCAGCACATTCCAGAAGTGGCTGTCAAAATCGACAACCCAGACGGTGCGTCCTTCCGCCTGCGCGGCAAAAGCCCCGATTCCCCAGACCTCCTCAATCGCCACCCGCCCCTGCGGAACCGCTGTAAAATCCACGTGTTCCTGACGAACCTGAAAACGCCCGCCGGATGAATCACACAGCACGGACTCCAGCCCTGCAAACCGAACCGTCCCCTGCCCCTTGGCCAGATTCCAGAAATCCACTTCCCGCCCTTCGATATGCGTCATGGTCCAGGGATTCCAGATTCCGTAATGATGATAATGGTCCGGCGGCTGAATGCGGGTCAGCACCTTGCCGGACGGCGACCAGAGCGGATGAACAAAACCGCTTCGGCGATAAATCGGATTCACCCCCTCCGGAACCGGACAAAGCGCCGTATAGTAGCGTACAACCGGCTTGTTCCGAAACCAAAGGGTAATCGCCTCCTCATCCTGGACCACTTTTACCGGTGATTCCATAGCTGTTTCCTGTTCTTTTTGGCCGTTGCGGCAGGCACTTATCAGACAAATCAGACAAACCGCCGCCCAGACTTTGTTGAAAGTTTTCATAGGGCTGCTTCCTTACAGGCATCCAGAAATGCACGCAGATTTTCCGTTGAGACACCATCGGGCACTCCCCCGCCGCAGGACAGAATCACCCGCCGGCAGTCCGAAAGGGTCTTGATTGTATCGTGTACACATCGGCGAACCTGCTCCGGGCCGCCCTGTGCCAGTACATCCCGCGGCGGGATATTGCCCAGCAGGGTCACCTGTCCGCCGGTCCATTCCTTCATTTCCGCCAATGAATGCTGAAAACTGAAGTTAAACAGATTAACCCCCAGCCCTGCCAGATACGGTGCACAAACGCGCCCGTCGGCATCGTTATGGAAAAACCGCACCGAAACATTCAGACAGCCGAAAATCTCCTTCAGGTACGGCTGTGCAAACGTCTCGAAATCCGCCTTGCCCAGAAACCCAACGATGTCATCCAGAATCAACACACCGTCAATCGTATCAAAATATTTCTTCTGCACCCCCAGCCAACGGATGATGTAATCCGTGATGATTCGCAGCAGACGATGAACCGGCTCCGGCTCCAGAGCCAGGGCTGTCAGAAACTCCGTCGTACCCATCAGAAAGGAGGCAATATTCAGCGGCCCGCGGGAAACCGCAAACCGAATCTGATGCCCGAGCTTTTCAATTGCTTTACGGTTCAGCGCCAGCCGGTTGAGCACAAACGGATTCAGGCCGTCTTTTTCCGGTTTGGGTACTTTCAGACGGTCTATATCCTTTGTCTGGTGAATTATTTTGTCCGCAAACGGCAGCTCATTGCGGTGAAATGTGCATTTCGCACCGAAGGCGCTGGGCTCTGTGCACATCCCGTATTCCGCCCAGAAGCCCGGCAGAAACATCGTCTCCGGAAATGCCTCGATTGCCCTCCGGTTGGCCTCAAACCAAACCGCATCGCTGGTAAAATAATCCAGCGTTGAAACGCCGAACCAGCCGGGCAGCCAGGGGCTGTCGATAATAAAACCAGTTGCAATCGGCTTCCTTTCTTTGCCGGCAAGCACATCCGCAAGCAGCTGCCATTGTTCGTGTGTCATTGGTTCTCCTCAGACGGCTCGTTTGTCCTATTTATTAATGTCTTGAGAATCTCTTTTTTTTCGGTTTTTTCTATTTATCGTCCGTCAGCCAGCTGTCCCCGATGGAAATATCCACCTTCAGCGGCACCTCCAGCGGCACCGCTGCGGTCATTTCTTCTGCAATCCAGCGGGCATCCTCCTGCGAACGGCTTTTCGGCAGTTCAAAAACCAGTTCATCATGAATCTGCAGAATCATTTTAATCGGCAGTTTTTCCTGCTCAATCCGTCGATGAATCCGAATCAT
Source organism: Anaerohalosphaeraceae bacterium (assembly GCA_037479115.1). Classification (NCBI taxonomy): domain Bacteria; kingdom Pseudomonadati; phylum Planctomycetota; class Phycisphaerae; order Sedimentisphaerales; family Anaerohalosphaeraceae; species Anaerohalosphaeraceae bacterium. The sequence continues at coordinate 87,713 of JBBFLK010000006.1, forward strand.
CGCCGCCTTAATCAAATCCGCCGCCGAGCCCTGAATCACTGTATTGACCGCCAGCCGCTGGGCCTGCGAGCGGACATTCGGGTTGCGGCTGTCCAGCCCTGTAATCTTACGGCGGCGATGCAGAATGGTTTCCGCATACCCGTTCCGTTTGGCCTGTTCAATCACCCGGTCCATAAACGAGCGGATAGACCCGTACCGGCGAAAATATTCTTCAATAAAGCGTTTGGCCTCCGCCTGCGGCATTCCCGTCGTGCGGGCCAGTCCGAACGGGCCCTGTCCGTATATAATCCCGAAATTGACCGCCTTGGCCTTCGTCCGCATCTCGCCGGTCACCTGTTCCATCGGCACCCCGTAAATCTCCGAGGCCACAAATCGGTGAATATCCAAATCCTGAGCAAAGGCCTCCCGCAGGGCGGCATCCCGGGAAAAATGAGCCAAAAGCCGCAGTTCAATCTGCGAATAATCCGCGCTGAGAATGCAGTCCGTCTTCTTTTCCGGAACAAACGCCGCGCGAATCTGTCTGCCCAGTTCCGTCCGCACCGGAATATTCTGCAAATTCGGGTCCGACGAGCTGAGCCGTCCGGTGGCCGTGACCGTCTGATTGAACGAGGCATGCACCCGTCCGGTCCTCGGATTGACCAGCTGGCCCAGTTTTTCCGTGTAGGTATTGCGGAGTTTCTCCACCTGGCGGTACTGAAGAATCAGCGGGACGATTTCATGCTCTTCGGCCAGCTGCTCGAGGACATCCGCATCGGTGCTTCGCTGGGTTTTGCCGGACTTAATGCTCGCAAGCCCCAGCCGGTCAAAAAGCACTTCACCCAGCTGCCTGGTGGAATCAATGTTGAACGGTCCGCCGGCCAGTTCGTAAATCCGCTCTGTCAGCTCTCGCTGCATCTGAGCTATCGACTCCGACAGCCGGCTGAGTTTTTCCGTATCCAGACAAACCCCGTTCATCTCCATCCGCATCAGCACTTCGACCAGCGGCATCTCGATTGTCTCAAAGAGCTTTTGCAGGGCAGGCTGGGCCTTCAGCCGGGCGGACAAATACTCATACAGCTGCCAGGTCACATCCGCATCCTCCGCCGAATAGGCACAGGCCGCCTGCGTATCCACCTGCTCAAAGGAAATCTGCTTTTTGCCCTTGCCGATCAGCGCGGAAATCGGGGTCGTCTCCAGCCCCAGATAGTCCCGCGCCATCGTATCCAGAGAATGGCTGGAACGGTCCGCCGCGAGCACATAGGAAGCCACCATCGTATCAAAGCAGCGTCCATCCTGCAGCCCAACCGGCACCCCGCTGTTTTCCAGCACAATCATATCGTATTTCATATTCTGGCCGATTTTATAACGGCTCTTGTCCGCCAGAATCGGCCCCAGCCGACGGCGAACCTCCTCCAGCGGCAGATGCCTCTGCCCGGCCGGAGCCCGAACCGGCAGATACCACCCTTGTCCGGCCCGCCACGAAAAACTCAGCCCAACCAGCTGGGCCCGCATCGCATCCAGAGAGGTAGTCTCTGTGTCGAAAGAAAACCGTTCCTGCTGTCCCAGAAGCTGCGAAAACCGCTCCAGTTCCTCTACTGTATCCACAAGAACATAGTCCCGCCCCTGCTGTTTTACCGTCGGCTGTCGACCATTGTCCTCCGGGAAGAGCGAGTCCGCAATCTTCGGTTTGGTCTGCACAGGAACCGGCTTTAAATCCATTTGAGTCAGCAGCCGTGTAAACCCAAGTTCCGCAAAAATCTTCGCCAGTTTTTCCCGGTCGCCCTCTTTCCGAGCAAACGCCTGTTTATCAAACTCAATCGGAACCTGACGATGAATGACGACCAGTTGACGGCTCAGAAAAACCTGCTCCTTAAATTTCCGCAGATTCTCCCCCCGTTTTCCTCCGATTTCATCGGCGTGTGCATACAGATTTTCCAGCGAGCCGTACTGCTGAATCCATTGAAGAGCGGTCTTGGGACCGACATCCGGCACCCCGGGGATATTGTCCGCCGTATCCCCCTGCAGCGCCAGCACATCAATAAACTGCTGCGGCGTAAGACGAAGCTCCTCGAGCATCTGCCTGAGGTCATAACGCTGACCGGTTTTGATGTCATACGTACAGATCCGCTCATCCAGCAGCTGAAGCATATCTTTATCTTTGGAACAGATGTACGTTTCAATTCCCGACTGAGAAGCCTTTGCGGCCAGTGTGCCGATGACATCATCCGCCTCATACCCCTCCACGCGCACAACCGGGATTTGCATCGCCTCCAGAATCTGTTCAATCCGCTGAATCTGGGAAGGCATATCTTCAGGCATCGGGGGACGATGGGCCTTATATTCCGGATAAAGATTCACCCGAAAACTGGGGGTTTTGGAGTCCATCGCCACCACAAGATAGTCCGGTTTTTCCCGCTCGATTAAAGACAGAAGGGCTGTCGTAAAGACAAATACGGCTTTGGTCGGCTCACCGGAGGGACTGGTCAGCGGCCGCATCGGCGCATAATAGGCCGCATAGATATGGGCATGACCATCCACAATAAATAATTTGGGCGATGATACAGACATGCTTTTTACTATAAAGCCGACCCGAAAAAATTAAAGAAAAAACTCTTGCATTCCGGTATGCTCCCATACAAAATAAGGGAAATTAAAAACGCCTCCCTGGCTTTTTCAGAATAACATAGGTCCTAAACTTATCGAGTTCGGGTTTCTGGAAAGGTCAATATGTTTGAGGAAAGCGAACTGATCACACTCCTGATTACGCTCGGTGTCAGTTTTTTTCTGTGGGCCACCCGAAAAATTATCATTACTCTTCCCTTCTACCGTCTTTTGCTGGTCAACTTTGGCTTTTATCTGTTCTCGAAGGTTTGCACGGTTCTGGAAGGTTTTTTCTGGGAAAGCGTTCTGAACTCTCTTGAGCATATCTCTGCAATTCTGTCTTGTGCGGTCTTTTTCTGGTGGTGCCTGCGGCTCGGGACGAGAAAGGAGACCGGCAGATGAATCCTATTGTCGGACTCAACGCTGTTTCAATTTTTTTTATCGTCCTGTCTTTAGGAATTTTGCTGGTCTGGAAACTTCAAAAACTGATTCCTACGGACCTGTTTTTGCCGGCAGTTCTTTTTCTCTTTCTCGGCCTATTCGGACACATCAGCAATCTTTTCGAATGGTCCGGGACGGCCCCGTATTTAGACCGCTACGGCGATTTGTCCGATGTTCTCCAACCGATTCTGTTTGCGGTTTTGGTTTACACGATGATTCAGCACCGTCAGCGGGAACAAATCGTCGCCAGCGAAGCCAAATATCGTCTTCTGGTGGACAACCAGAGCGACCTGATTACCAAACTGGACGCCAAAGGCAATTTTCTGTTTGTCAGCCCCTCGTACTGCCGGCTGTTCGGAAAATACGAAAAGGACCTTCTCGGACGGGCTTTTCTGGAGGAAGTGTTGCCGGAAGAACGCGGGCGTATTCGTCAGGAAATGGATATTCTTTATCTGCCTCCTTATACCTGCCGATTTCGCCATTCGGCTCAAACCAAATACGGGCTTCGCGTTTTATCCTGGTCTTACCGCACGCTGCTGGATGAAAAAGGGAAACCCGCCGCCATCGTCGGCATCGGACGAGACATCACCGAACAGGTTCAGGCCGAACAGGAACGCGAAAAAACGCTCCACAAACTGGAGTCCAAAAACCGTGAACTCCAAAGTCTTGTCTATATCTCTTCCCATGACCTTCAATCCCCCCTGGTCAATATCCGCGGGTTTGCCGGCGAACTGAGAACCACCTGCGAACAGGTTAAAATGGCCCTCAAAGAATCCGGACAATATGAACGGATGGAACCGCTCTTGAAAGATGTGGAACAGTCCCTCTATTTTATCGATACAGGGGCGGAAAAAATGCAGATTCTGATTGACGGACTGCTGAAACTGTCCCGTATCGGCTCCATGGAACTGACGCTTCAAACCATCCACATGAACGGTCTGATCAAATCCATCATTGAAGGGCTTCGATTCCAGATTCAAAAGGCCGGCTGCGAAATCACAGTGGACAACCTTCCCCCCTGCCACAGCGACCTCTACCAGGTCAATCAGGTCTTTACCAATCTGTTGGACAACGCCGTCAAGTTTCTGGACCCCTCCCGTCCCGGCAAAATCCGCATTCAGGGACAGGAACGAAACGGTGTGTGCGAATACCGAGTCATCGACAACGGCATCGGCATCGCGCCGGAGCACCATGAAAAAATCTTCGAAATCTTCCACCGGCTCAATCCGGACGGTCCCGTCAAAGGGGTGGGGCTCGGTCTGGCAATCGTCAAGCGAATTCTCGACAAGCTGGACGGAACCATTCAGGTGATTTCCGAATCCGGAAAAGGGGCAGAATTTATTGTCACACTTCCGGCAGTTCCCGCCTCCTGAAAATCGGACATAGCCGATTTTTTATCTCCTTCTTTTTTCACCTCATCAAAAAAACCGGATTCTTTCAAGTTTCTGACCCAAACCGGGCGAATCACTTAGCGGGGAGACAGACGGAAATCGTATTTTTGATACCGGGAATGTCTATGACAGCTCACAAACGATTCGTCTTTTTATCCATCCTGACGGGAATTGTCTTTTCATTTACAGCCGAAGGGGCTTTATCGCCCATATCCTCCGGCAGCGTAAATGTTTCCAGTTCAACCCAGGGGATTGTTCACGCGGCCACGTTCAATATCCGCGTCGGGCGCTACACGTCCGGCAGCCGGCACTGGTCCCAGCGTCGAGCCATGGTCATTTCCCTCCTGGCAGCGGAACAATACGATGTCGTTGGCCTTCAGGAAGCCCTGCCCTATCAGTTGGACGAAATCCTGCAGGCACTGCCCCAGTATGACGCATATGCCGTCGGACGCGGCGATGAACCGGACAAGGGGGAAACCTGTGCCATCCTTTACAAGAAAAAACGTTTTTACAGAATCGATTCCGGTACAATCTGGTTTTCCAATTCCCCCTGGGAGCCCGGTTCCAAATTTGCAGGTACACTCTTCCCCCGGATTTGCAGCTGGGTACGCCTGGCTGACCTGGAGACTGCCCGCTGTTTTTACGTTTACAATGTTCACCTGGATAATTTGTCGCAGCGAGCCCGCACCCGCAGCATTGAAATCTTGAACGACCTGATTGCCTCCCGCAAACACAGGGACCCCTTCCTTGTGATGGGAGATTTCAACATGGAAATTAACAATCCGGCGATGCAGATTCTTCAAAATGACGGGAAAAACAGAATGCTGGATACCTGGGGAGCCCTGTATCCCCACCGATTAGACGAAGGGACATATCACAAATTCCACGGTTCCATCCTCGGCTCAAAAATCGACCACATACTCGTCGATGCAAGGGTTCGAGTACTGGCCGCTGCGATAAATCGAAGGGACTTTTCAGGCCGGTATCCCTCCGACCACTACCCCGTCTCCGCACTCGTTCAAATTCCGTAGGCCGATTCATTCACTGGAAGCGGCTGCTGTTTTGCCGGCCGATTTCGTTTCCGTGGAAGCGGAACCGGCCGATTTTTCGCTTTTCGGCTTCGGGGAGTCCTTTTCAGATGCCTTCTTATAACTGTCCGAGCGGTAATCCGTCTGATAAAAACCGCTGCCTTTAAAAATCACTCCGGCTCCGGTCCCCAAAAGCCGTTTCAGCTTCGACTTTCCGCAGTGAGGGCATTTCTTCCGGGGAGATTCCGTAATGGACTGAAAAATCTCCATCGTTTGTCCGCAGGAATCACAAAGATATTCATACGTCGGCATAATCAAGACTCCTCAGAAGACTCTTTGGACTGTTCGGCATCTTTCCTATCATCCGCTGCAGGTTCCGTCGGGGTTTCCGCCGCCGGGGCTGAAGGAAGCTTATTGACAATCACCTTGGCCGGACGCAGCACTTCATCGCCCAGCAGATACCCCGACTGATGAACCTGCAGGACAATATTATCCGCCTGTTCCGGCTGGGCGCAGGTCATCAGCGCTTCATGAGGTCCCGGCGTAAACGGCTGTCCGAGCGCTTCCATTTTCCGAACCCCCAGACTGTTCAGCGTTGCCAGCATATGCTCATACACCATCCGAATCCCTTCAATCAGTTTCGCAAGAGCATCCGGACCGGTCTGATTTGCTGCCGCAGCCAGTGCATGCTCCAGGTTGTCCAGCGAAGACAGCCAGGACCGCAAAAGGGTCCGTTTCTCATAGGCCACGGCTTCCGCAATCTGCCGGGCTGTGCGCTTCTGATAATTGGCATAATCCGCACTGAGCCGCTGAAGCTGCTCAAAGAGCTTCTGCTTTTCCTCTTCGAGGGCCCGGCACTTTTCCTGAAGCGATGCAAGTTCCGGCGCCGCAGCGTCCGTTGTTTCCTTTTCTTTTTCCTGTTTATCCGGTTTCTGGGGCATACAAGCTTCCCTTTATCCGCCGAAGTGCTTTCGAATCCGCTCAAAAAAACTGCTGCTCTCCGAACCGCTCTGTTTGGCTTCAATCTCGGCATACTGCCGCAGGAGACGCTCCTGTTCCGGCGTAATCCGGCGGGGAATCTCCACCGCCGTCTGGACCAGCAAATCACCTTTAACGCCGGTCCGCAGGTCCGGCAGTCCCTGTCCGCGCACCCGAAAAATGCTGCCGTGCTGAGTCCCCGGAGGGATTTTCAGCTGACGCGTTCCATCCAGCGTCGGCACGTCAATCGTCGTTCCGAGCGTCAGCTGGGTAAAACTCAGCGGCACCGTCACCATCAAATCCGAACCGTTCCGCATCAGGAACGGATGCGCTTTGATGCGCACGTAGCAGTACAAATCCCCGTGCGGTCCGCCGAAACGGCCGGGCTCGCCTTCGCCGCTGACACGAATGCCCTGCCCTTCATGGACCCCCGGCGGAATCTTGACCGTCAGGGTGCGCTGCCGAGGCGTTGTTCCGGTCCCCCGGCAGGTTCGGCACGGGTCTGTGATGATTTGTCCGCTCCCGCGGCACTGCGGGCAGGTCGAGACCATCTGGAAAAATCCGCCCAGACCGGCCCGCTGAACCTGTCCGCTGCCTCCGCAGGTCGGACAGCGGCTCGGGGATTTTCCCTGAGCGACTCCGCTGCCGCGGCAGTCGCTGCAGGTATCCTGACGCGTAAACTCAATCGTCTTTTCCGTTCCCCGGGCGACTTCTTCGAGGGTCAGCTCCACCGTCGTCTCCAGGTCATACCCTCGAACCGGACCTCGGGCGGCCCCGGTTCGGCTCCGGCGTCCGAAGATATCCCCGAAGATGTCGCCGAAGATATCGCCGAACATATCGCCGATATCCTCGACGTTCATCCGACTGTAGTCGTGGACGCCGACTCCGCGAAGCCCGTCATGACCGTACTGGTCATATCGTTTTCGTTTTTCGGGGTCGCTGAGAACCTCATAGGCCTCGGCACACTCTTTGAATTTGGCCTCGGCTTCTTTGTTGCCCGGGTTTTTGTCGGGATGGTATTTGATGGCCATTTTTCGATAGGCGCGTTTGATCTCGTCGGGGGTGGCGTTGCGCTCCACCCCCAGCACTTCATAGTAGTCGCGTTTGGCCATCGTCGCCTCGATAAGAAAACAATGCCGCGTCCGAATCCCTCACCGGTCAGCCGGCGGTCCGGACGCGGCACTGGGGTTGCTGTTTCCCTTAGAATACCGCACCCGGCACGGCATTCTCCTTTTTGTCTTCTTTCAGTTCCGTAATCACCACATTGGTTGTGAGCATCAGACCGGCCACCGAAGCAGCATTCTGCAGAGCCGTTCTGGCCACTTTTGCCGGGTCGATGATGCCGGCCTTGAACATATCAACATACTGGCCCGTCAGGGCATCATAGCCGATTGTCTCGCCCTTCTCGAGCAGTTCGGCCACGACAACCTCCCCGTCTCCGCCGCCGTTATCCACAATCTGGCGGGTCGGGGCCTTCAGGGCCTCGATGAGAATATCATATCCGATCTTTTCATCGCCTTTGGCCTTGGCCCGGGCCTTTTCTACCTCCGCAATCGCCCGCAGGAAGACCACACCGCCGCCGGGCACAATGCCTTCCTCGGCCGCTGCCTTGACGGCATGCAGCGCATCCTCCAGCAGGTCTTTGCGTTCCTTCATCTCTGTTTCCGTCGGAGCACCGGCTTTAATCACGGCCACGCCGCCGGTCAGTTTCGCCAGACGCTCCTGGAGCTTCTCGCGGTCATAGTCGCTGGTGGTTTTCTCAATCTGATGACGAATCTGGTCGCAGCGGGCCTGAATGTCCTTCTTTTTGCCGGCCCCTTCAATGATGGTCGTGGTTTCCTTGCCCACCACCACCCGTTTGGCCCGGCCCAGCTGAGACAGCTCAATCTTTTCCAGCTTGATGCCCAGGTCCTCCGTAATCACCTGACCGCCGGTCAGAACACCGATATCCTGCAGCATGGCCTTGCGGCGGTCGCCGAAGCCCGGCGCCTTAACGGCACAGACCTTCAGCACGCCCTGCAGCCGGTTAATCACCAGCGCCGCCAGCGCTTCGCCTTCTACATCCTCGGCCACAATCAGCAGAGGCGCAGACACATGAGCAATCTTTTCCAGCAGCGGAATCAGCTCCCGCAGATTGCTGATTTTCTTTTCGTGAAGAAGGATATAGGCATCTTCGAGCACACATTCGAGGGTATCCGGATTGGTCATAAAGTACGGAGAAATATATCCTTTATCAAACTGCATCCCCTCGACTACCGTCAGCTCGGTCTCCATTCCCTTGCCTTCTTCGACCTCGATGACGCCTTCCTTGCCGACCTTATCCATCGCCTGTGCCAGGATTTCGCCTACATCGGGATTGTTGTTGGCACTGATGGTCCCGACCCGGGCAATATCGTCATGCCCTTTCACCGGCTTGCTGACAGACTTGATGTACTCAATCGCGGCCTCAGCGGCTTTGGTAATGCCCCGCTGAATCGCCACAGGATTCACGCCGGACGTCACATACTTCAGTCCTTCCGTATAAATGGCCTCCGCCAGAACCGTCGCGGTCGTTGTACCGTCTCCGACGACATCGCTGGTCTTGCTGGCCACCTGATTGACCATCTTGGCCCCGACATTCTGGAACGGCTCGGGCAGCTCGATTTCCTTGCTGACCGATACGCCGTCTTTGGTAATCTTCGGCGAGCCGTAGCTTTTCTGCAGCAGGACATTCTTGCCGGTCGGTCCCATCGTGACCTTTACCGCCGCGGCCAGACGGGACAACCCCTCTTTCAGCTGGGCTCGCGCCTGTTCCTGAAACATCATCTGTTTTGCCATATCTTCCTAAACCTCCCGCCTTTGCAGGCGTTTGCTGGAATCCTGTCTTTTTCCCTTACTGTTCGACAACGCCTAAGATTTCGCTTTCGCGAAGAATCTTATACTCCACGCCGTCGATTTCCACATCACTGCCGCTGTACTTGCCGAAGAGCACAATATCATTTTTGCTCACGGACATTTTGGCCCGGGTCCCGTTTTCCAGCCGTTTGCCTTCCCCAACGGCTATCACTTTGCCCATCAGAGGTTTTTCCTTGGCTGTATCCGGCAGCACAATGCCGCCCGGGGTCTTTTCTTCCGCTTCCTGAGGCTTTACGACAACTCGATCATCCAGTGGTTTGAGCTTCATAGGGTTCCTCTCCTGTTATCTTCTTTCAGGGTTTTCCGTATCGGTTGATTCCATTACATCATATCCATATCATCCATATCTTCCATGTCCGGACCGCCGCCGAACCGGTCGCGCTTGCTGCCCTTCTTGCTGTCCTTGGGCTTTTCCGTGACAACGCAGTCCGTCGTCAGCAGCAGACCCGCCACGGACGCCGCATTCTGCAGAGCAATCCGCGTCACCTTCACCGGGTCAATGACCCCGGCCTCCAGCAGGTCTTCATAGGTATCCTTGTCTGCATTGTACCCGAAGCCGCCTTTGCCCTTGGCCACCTTGCTGACCACCAGCGCCCCGACGGCACCGGCATTCTCCGCAATCCAGTAGCAGGGCATCTTCAGGGCATTCATCACAATTTCAGCCCCGGTTTTCTCATCGCCCTTCAGGTCCAGCTTGGCCACTTCCTCCATGCACCGCACCAGGGCCACCCCGCCGCCGGGCACAATGCCTTCCTCAATCGCCGCACGGGTAGCGTGCAGCGCATCTTCAATGCGGGCCTTCTTTTCCTTCATCTCCGCCTCGCTGGCGGCCCCCACATTGATTTGCGCCACACCGCCGGTCAGCTTGGCCAGCCGCTCCTGCAGCTTCTCCCGGTCATAATCGCTCGTGGTAGTCTCAATTTCACTGCGAATCTGCGCGATGCGGCCCTGGATGGCTTTCTGCGTGCCGGCCCCTTCAATAATTGTTGTATTCTCGCTGTCAATCGTCACCTTGCGGGCCTGGCCTAATTGAGACAGACGAACCCGATCCAGCTCGATGCCCAAATCCTTGAAGATAGGCTCGGCACCGGTGAGAATCGCAATATCCTCCAGCATCGCTTTTCGTCTGTCGCCGTATCCGGGCGCCTTGACCGCCGCCACCTGCAGAATCCCGCGCAGCTTGTTGACCACCAGCGTCGCCAGCGCCTCGCCTTCCACATCCTCCGCAATAATCAGAAGCGGACGCTTCACTCGGGCGATTTCTTCCAGCAGCGGAACCAATTTGGCTACGTTGCTGATTTTTTCTTCATAGACAAGAATATAAGGCTTCTCCAGCTCACAGACCATATGGTCCGGGTCCGTGACAAAGTGCGGAGAAAGATAGCCGCGGTCAAACTGCATTCCCTCCACATACTCCACAGTAGTTTCCAGGCCGCGTCCTTCTTCCACCGTGATGACGCCGTCCTTGCCCACCCGCATAAACGCTTCCGCCATCTTTTTGCCGATTTCAAAGTCGTTGTTGGCGCTGATGGCGGCAATGTTGACAATGTCATCCTTTTTGGAAATATCGATGGGTTTGGCGAGGGATTTCAGTTTTTCCACCGCCGCCGCCACAGCCTTCTGGATGCCCCGATTCAGAGCCATCGCATCGGCTCCGGCGGCCAGATTTTTGTAGGCCTCTTTAAAAATCGCTTCGGCCAGGACCGTCGCTGTAGTCGTCCCGTCCCCGGCCACTTTTGAGGTCTTGCTGGCGGCCTCCCTCACCAGTTTGGCCCCCATATTTTCCGTTTTGTCCAGCAGTTCAATCTCTTCGGCAACCGTTACGCCGTCTTTGGTAACCGTCGGGCCGCCCCAGCCCTTGTCGATGACGGCATTCCGTCCGCGGGGCCCCAATGTGGACCGCACCGCGGCAGCAAGCTTTTCTACTCCGGCCAGCAAGGCACTGCGGGCATCTGATTCAAACGCTAATTGTTTCGCTGCCATAGCACTTCTCTCTCCTGTGTTTTTTCTTTCAACACTATGTCTCCGTACTCATTTTGGCAAAACCACTTATGCAAACCAAATACCAGAAGCAGCAAAGGTCAAAAAAGAACAAAAAGAAATCAGGCTTTAAAGTCTTACAAAATCTTGCCTTATGAAAATTCAATAAAAAGTTGTCTTTGCCTGGTCCCTTTTCGTATCTCTGCCAATTTCAACTTGAAAACTCTTTAAAACCGGTCAACTTGACAGGATGAGAAAAAGCAGGCCTGAAGCCCCCCTTATTTTTTTGCTTTTTCCGTAATTTCAGGCGGGCGTATATAATAAGGAACCAGCTGGAACGCATTGTCAAACTGACCGGAGCAATACTTTTCATAGGCCGCTTTCAGAACGGCCCTTGCGGAGGCAGGCCAGTATGCATCAGGAATGATTTGAATTCCGGCCGTTTGAAACAATTCCCTGTGATAAAGAAGCCCTTCCCCAACAACTGCACAGTTTCCTAAAGCAACAAGCTGCTTGACCAATTGGGCCCCGGGAATCATCATATCTCCGATATGCTTTATCCACTTGTTTTTATCCCAACGATAAATCGCAGAAAAAAAAGATTGATGTTTTGCATCCAGAACAACAGACAAATAAGAAGGGGCCATCTCATTCTTTAAGATATAATCTGTCGCATTATAGGTGATTGTGTCAAGCGTATTGACGGCAATAAGCGGGATTTTCCGGGCAAAATGAATCATCTTGGCGGCGGTAACGGCTATCCGAAGGCCCGTAAAACTGCCGGGACCGACTGTAAAACAGAAAGCGCCGATGTCTGCCAAACCGCAGCCGGCTTCCTTTAAAACCGTCTCCAAAGACACAAACAGTTCCCGGCTGTGGCGCATTTTTCCGGAAAAGACCCGTTCAGCCAGTAGGCAAGGCCCCTGCCCGACTGCCGCCGAGCCAATGCGGCCCGAACAATCTATCGCCAGCAAATACGGTTCTTCCTTCACGTTCTTTTCCCGTCAACTTTCTTTACTGATTTCCGCAACCGGCGGAATCTTAAAGACCAACACCCCCAAAAACAAGGCGCTGTTCACAAAGTTTTGGGTTTTTTCACTTGCAAGAACAATCTGTTGTCTTTACACTGACCTGTCAATCCGAGGGGAGTATATCTAAAATAGGTTTGTCGGATGGTTTTGAAAACGTCATAATTTATATGAAATGCTGGAGGTAACGGTGTCAACAATCGACAACTTCAAAAAGGGGTATCTGCCTTGGTTTTGCCTGTTTGCTTTGACCGCTTTTTTGGCTGTGTTTGCGATTCAATCCGTCCGGGCGGAAACGCTTTCTGAAACCCAGTCCAAACAGAAAAGAGCCGAAGAATACATCCGCGTTGCCCAGGAACAAATTAAACGCGGGCTTTATCAATCCGCAGAAACCCTCCTCAAAGAAATCCGCGACAATTACGCCCCTTATCTGACGGACGCTCAGATTGCGACTGTTGACGCCCTCTCCAGACAGACGGCCGAAGCACTCGAATCACGCCGACGAATGCCGGAAATCATCAAACAGGCCGAAGAATTATCCTCCGCCGGCCAGCATCAGCAGGCCCTCACACTTCTGAACGGCATTCTGGCCAGTCCGTATCTGTCTGAGAAAGAACGCAGCACCATCCAGGGCATCGCCCAGAATGTCCAGGCCAATCTGGATGCAGAACGGGCGAAAATCCAGGCGATTTATGACCAGGCCGTCCAGGATTATCAGCAGAAGAACTATGAAAAAGCCAAGGCCGGTTTTATGCAGGCCGCCCAGTCCGGTATGGAGGTGCGAGGTTCGATTTCTCCAATGGATTATCTGAAAATGATTGAGCAGGTGCAGCAGACGCCGCCGGCCGTTCAGCCCGCACCGACTGTTTTGCAGCCCGCCTTAAAACCGCAGGAGCAGATTGAAATCGAAATTATGCAGATGGTTCCGGCAACCCCTGCTCCGGCCGAATCAGCTCCCGCAGAAGTCTCTTCTGCGGCTCCGGCTGCACCGGAGGCCCCTGCGGAACCTTCTGTGCCGGCTTTGCCTGAATCCGCGGCGACCGCTGCCGTAACCGCCGCAGAACCTCAGCCGGCCCCCGCCGCAGCACCGGTTCAAACTGTTCCCGCTCAACAGACCGATTCTTACTTAAATGAAGTTCTGCGAAAGCAGTCCGTCCAAATCGGATATGTTACGGCGATTGTTCAGGACGCATTAGCCAAGGCTGACCAGGCGCTGGCCCAAAAAGATTTCACCCAGGCCCGTCAGGCCCTGCGAAGGGCTTTCGCCTCGATTGAAACCAACAAACTTCTCCTCGGAGATGAACGATACAAAAACTTCCAGCTCCAGCTGGCTCAGAAGGAAGAAGAGGTCAACCGAAGCCAGGATGCCTTCACCACAGCCCAGCAGAGACAGCAGGAACTGCAGGCCCGTCAGCTGGCCGAGCAGAATCGCGCCGAGATGGAGCAGCGGCGGGCCAGAGCCATCGCTGACTTCATGCAGAGAGCGTATGCGTTTCTCGATGAGCAGCGCTACGAAGAAGCCCTCGGCCAGCTCGAGCAGCTGCTGGCGGTTGACCCGCTGAACCAGAACGCCCTGATTCTCAAGAAAACCCTCGAAGATACCGTCCGTTGGCGGGAACAGCGCGCCATTCAGGAAGAGTCTCAAAAAGAAGAATTACGGCTGCTTCTGGAAGCGGACCGGCGGTCAATTCCCTATTTCAATGAGATTACCTATCCGAAAAACTGGAAGGAAATCGCCGCTCGCCGAGAAGCCGCTGAAAAAGAGGACTTAGACCCCAAAACCACCGCGGTCGAAAAACAGCTGGAAACGATTGTGGATTTATCCGGCTCTATCACAGAAGAAACTACCTTCCAGGAGGCTCTCGAGATTCTGCGTACAGCCGTGGACCCGCCCCTGCGCATCACCCCCATCTGGGCCAATTTGGTTGATACGGCCTTTGTTCAGAGGGAAACAATCTTAAATATCCCGGGGGCCAGTCTGCACGGCATTACACTAAAAATGGCCCTCGAACTGGTTATCAATGCCATCAATGCCAGCGCCATCTCCGAAATCGGCTATATGATTAAGGAAGGCGTGATTATCATTGCCACCCTCGAATATCTCGATACCAACGTCAGCAACCGCTACTTCCACAAAGTCTATGACATCTCCGAACTGCTCAGTCCGCCGGCCAATTTTGATGAGTACAACAGCGGCGGCTGGGGCGGCGCCGGAACCAGCGGAACCAGCGGCGACGGCGGAACCCGAAGCGGCGGTACCAGCCGCGGCGGCGGAAGCATGGGTGGAATGGGAGGAGGCATGGGGGGCATGGGCGGCGGCATGATGGGCGGCGGCATGATGGG